>NZ_LGQY01000021.1:0-30744 GCF_003116065.1 Azospirillum sp. TSO5
CTCCCGCCTCTCGCACAAACTTCGTTTGTGCTGACGGCGTCAGGCGGATCGAAGATCCGCTGAGAGCCCCGGGAGAGGGGAGGGACCCGCCGCGAAGCGGTGGGAGGGGTGAGGGGTGGTCCAAGGAGCCATGCGGTTCATTATACTTGGATTCCCCCTCACCCTCCCCACTTCGTGGGTCCCCTCCCTCTCCCGGGGCGGGAGAGGGCACTGTCCGCACCGCAAATTAGATACTTATCGCCAGTTGGAACCCCATGCCCGACCAGACCATCGCTTCCCCTATCTCTGCCGCCATTCGTGGGCGCCTGCTCAGCTTCCATCGCGCGCCCGCCGGGCCGGGGGATTTTGATTGCCTGACCTATCACGAGGACGGGCTGCTGCTGGTCGGGGCTGACGGGCGGATTCTGGAGGTCGGGGATTGGGCGAACCTGCGCGGCCGGGTTCCGGAGGGGGTGGCGGTCGACGACCACAGCGGCAAGCTGGTGCTGCCGGGTTTCATCGACACCCACATCCATTTCCCGCAGACCCAGGTGATCGCCTCCTACGGCGCCCAGCTGCTCGACTGGCTGGAGAAATACACCTTCATCGAGGAGCAGCGCTTCGCCGATCCGGCCCACGCCGCGGCCAACGCCGCTTTCTTTATGGATGAGCTGCTGCGCAACGGCACGACGACCGCTGTGGTCTACGGCTCGGTCCATCCGCAGTCGGTCGACGCCCTGTTCGCCGAGGCCGAGGCGCGCGGCGCCGGAATGATCGCCGGCAAGGTGATGATGGACCGCCACGCGCCCGCCGCCCTGACCGATACCGCCGATGGCAGCTATCGCGACGGCAAGGATCTGATCGGCCGCTGGCACGGGCATGGGCGGCAGCGCTATGCGGTGACCCCGCGCTTCGCCATCACCTCGACCGAGGCGCAGCTGGAGGCGGCCGGCGCTTTGCTGCGCGAGCACCCCGGCGTCCATATGCAGACCCACCTGTCGGAAAACACCGACGAGATCGCCGAGGTGCGGCGCCTGTTCCCGGGCGCCCGCGACTACACCGATGTCTATGACCGCTTCGGGCTGCTGGGACCGACTTCGCTGTTCGGTCACTGCATCCATCTGTCGGAGGCGGAGATGGAACGGCTGTCGGAAAGCGGGTCGGTCGCCGTCTTCTGCCCGACCAGCAACCTGTTCATCGGCAGCGGCCTGTTCGACCTCGACGCCCTGTCGAAGCCGGAGCGGCCGGTGCGCACCGCCATCGCCACCGATGTCGGCGGCGGCACCAGCTATTCCATGCTGCGCACGGCGGCGGAGGCCTACAAGGTGCTGCAACTGCGGCGCCAGAACCTGCCGGCGCTCGCCGCCTTGCATTGGATGACGCGCGGCAATGCCGAGGCTCTGGGCATGGCCGACGAGATCGGCAGTCTGGAGCCCGGACGCTGGGCCGACCTCGTCGTGCTCGACCCCGCCGCCACCCCGGCTATGCGACATCGCATGAAGGCGGTGGATGGCGATCTGGAGGAGGAGCTGTTCATCCAGGTGACGCTGGGCGACGACCGTTCGGTGGCCGCCACCTACCTGCGCGGCCGCATCTCGCACCTGCGGCAATCGGGCGCTTGACCCAATCCCCCAGTCCTTGTAGGAGTTCCCCCGTCATTGGGGAGTAGCCACCCGCCGGCAGCGATCTGGCGGGGTTCGCGTCAACAGACTTGGACGGTTCCGGCCTCCGGCCGCTACCGCCATGGCGCGCACGGCGGCCAGAGGGCCGACCCGGCGAGACCAGTGGATCGGGCATCTCCGCGGCCAGCCGGAGTCTGTCTGATTCCACTGTGTTGTCTGGCCTGGGAATAGCCATGATCGCCACGTCCCTCGCGCTTGCCTTCAGCCTTTCGATGGATTCTTTCGCCGCGGCACTCGGCCGCGGGGCCTGCTCGCGCCGGTCCGGCCTGCCCGAGGCGGTGCGCGTGGGCGCGGCCTTCGGCGTCTGCCAGTTCGCCATGCCGCTGGTAGGCTGGGGCATCGGCATCGCCTTCGCCAGCCTCGTGGAAACGGTCGATCACTGGATCGCCTTCGGCCTGCTGCTGGCGGTCGGCGGCGCGATGCTGCGCAACGCCATCATGGACAGCGATGACGAGGGCGAGGAGGATTGCGGCCCGGTGCGCAGCGTGCGGGCCGAATGGCTGGCCCTGCTGACCACTGCCGTCGCCACCAGCATCGACGCCGCCGCCGTCGGCGCCGGTCTGGCGCTGGTCGACGTGGACATGGTGACGACCTCGGCGTTGATCGGCGCGGTGACCTTCGCGGTGGCCTTTGGTGGCGTGCTGATCGGCAAGGCCGCCGGCAATCATTTGGGCCGCTGGGCGGAAATGGCCGGCGGCGTGGTGCTGATCGGCCTGGGCGCCAAGATCCTGCTGGAGCATACGCTGGGGTGAAGTGTTACGGCGTTCGCAGATCGTCAGGCAACGCCAAGCCTCTGGAATAAAGTCACTTTTTCGGTCGTCATTCCCGCGAAGGCGGGAATCCAGCCGTTTCAGCCGCTTCATTGCGGAGCTTCCTGGATCCCCGCCTTCGCGGGGATGACGGCCAAGGAAAGCGCCGGTGCGCATCAAGAGCCGGGGCGACGCATCGCCCCGGCTCTTTCCGTCTTTACTCCGCGGCGATGGTCTCGCGCGCGGGTTCCTCGGCAGGCACCGTGCGGATCAGGTGGTCGAAGGCGGCCAGTGCGGCCTTGGCACCCTCGCCCATGGCGATGACGATCTGCTTGAACGGCACCGTCGTCGCGTCGCCGGCGGCGAAGACGCCGGGCAGCGAGGTCTGGCCGCGGTTGTCGACCTCGATCTCGCCGCGCGGGGTCAGCGCCAGCGTGCCCTTCAGCCATTCGGTGTTCGGCACCAGACCGATCTGCACGAAGATGCCTTCCAGATCGACCCGCTTCAGCTCGCCGCCGTTGCGGTCCTTGTAGGACAAGCCGACGACCTTGTTGCCGTCGCCATGCACCTCGGTGGTCTGGGCCGAGACGACGACGGTGACGTTGGGCAGGCTGTGCAGCTTGCGCTGCAGGACCGCATCGGCGCGCAACTGGCTGTCGAACTCGATCAGCGTGACGTGCGAGACGATGCCGGCGAGGTCGATCGCCGCCTCGACACCGGAGTTGCCGCCGCCGATCACCGCCACGCGCTTGCCCTTGAACAGCGGGCCGTCGCAGTGCGGGCAGTAGGCGACACCCTTGTTGCGGTATTCCGCCTCGCCCGGGACATTCATCGAGCGCCAGCGGGCGCCGGTCGACAGCACCACCGTGCGGGACTTCAGCGAGGCGCCGTTGGCCAGCTTCACCTCGATCAGGCCGCCTTCCTGCGTGGCCGGCACCAGGGCGGTGGCGGTCTGCAGGTTCATCACGTCAACCTCATAGTCCTTGACGTGCTGTTCCAGCGCCGCGGCCAGCTTCGGCCCCTCGGTGTGGGAGACGGAGATGAAGTTCTCGATCGCCATGGTGTCGAGCACCTGACCGCCGAACCGCTCGGCTGCGACGCCGGTGCGGATGCCCTTGCGGGCGGCGTAGATGGCGGCCGCGGCGCCGGCGGGGCCGCCGCCGATCACCAGCACCTCGAACGGGGCCTTGGCCTTGATCTTCTCGGCGGCGCGGGCGACGGCACCGGTGTCGAGCTTGGCGACGATCTGCGCCACGTCCATCCGGCCCTGGGCGAAGGGCTCGCCGTTCAGGAAGACGGTGGGGACGGCCATCACCTGACGCTGCTCGACCTCCTGCTGGAACAGCGCGCCGTCGATGGCGACATGCTTGATCCGCGGGTTCAGCGCGCTCATCAGGTTCAGGGCCTGGACCACGTCCGGGCAGTTCTGGCAGGACAGCGAGAAATAGGTCTCGAAGCGGAAATCGCCGTCGAGGTTGCGGATCTGCTCCAGCAGTTCCTCGGATTCCTTCGACGGATGACCGCCGACCTGCAGCAGGGCCAGAACCAGCGAGTTGAACTCGTGACCCATCGGCAGGCCGGCGAAGGTGACGCCGATGTCGGTGCCGTCGCGCTTGATGGCGAAGGAGGGCCGGCGGGCGTCGGCGCCGTTGCGGTCCAGCGTGATCTTGTCCGACAGCGAGGCGATGTCTTCCAGCAGGCCCAGCATCTCCTGCGACTTCGCCCCGTCGTCCAGCGACGCCACCAGCGTGATCGGGTTGGTGATGCGCTCCAGATAGGCCTTCAACTGCGTCTTCAGATTGGCGTCCAGCATGGCTTTCGTTCCCAACGTCTCGTGTCCGGGGCGGATCGCCTGCGCGGAATCGCGGCGGTCCGGGCGGAGAAATGGTGGCCCGAGTCAAAAGAGCCGGTCGGGCGGGCGGTCTGGCTTTCAAACAGCGAAGAGGTCGGAACGTCATCGTCCTCCCCGCGCAGGCGGGGATCCAGGCTTGGAAAAGGCTGCGACAAAAAGCGCCTGGGTGCCCGCCTTCGCGGGGATGGGGAAACCGATAACGGACCCTGACGACGGGGAGGCTTTTGAAGCCGGCCCGTTTAAAACCTGCCTTGCGGCCGTTCCGGCCGATCAAGGGTACTCGTTTTCAAACCCGCCGGAGCGGGGTGGGAGCCGGCCGGAGCCGGCCCCCGATCCTTAGGATTTCCCTTGCGGGAGAACCTTAGATCTTGCCGACGAGGTCGAGCGACGGGGCGAGGGTCTTCTCGCCTTCCTGCCACTTGGCCGGGCAGACCTCGCCCGGGTGGGCGGCGACGTACTGGACGGCCTTGATCTTGCGCAGCAGCTCCTTGGCGTCACGGCCGACGCCGCCGGCGGTGATCTCGACGATCTGGATCTTGCCGTCCGGGTCGACGACGAAGGTGCCGCGGTCGGCCAGACCGACTTCCTCGATCAGGACCTCGAAGTTGCGGCTGATCGCCAGCGTCGGGTCGCCGATCATGGTGTAGTTGATCTTGCCGATGGCCGGCGAGGTGTCGTGCCAGGCCTTGTGGCAGAAGTGGGTGTCGGTCGAGACGCTGTAGATCTCGACGCCCAGCTTCTGGAATTCGGCGTAGTTGTCGGCCAGGTCTTCCAGCTCCGTCGGGCAGACGAAGGTGAAATCGGCCGGATAGAAGAACACGACCGACCACTTGCCCTTCAGGTCGGCGTCGGTCACGTCGATGAACTTGCCGTTCTTAAAAGCGGTCGCCTTGAAGGGCTTAATCTCGCTGTTGATCAAGGACATTTGTGTTCTCCGATGAGGTGCGATGAATGGTTGTCGCCTCGATCTCCGGCCGGGGGCCGTGACATGCCCGACTTAGTGCGGCGCACCGGGTCGAACAAGAGGGCCTGCCTTGTGGCCCCTGTCACTAGGCCGGGGGTCGGGGCGATGTTCCCGTGTCCCGTTGACCCGAGGAGGAATACGGGAAATCTGTTATCAAGAGAAGTAGAAAATACCAATTGGATTGATCGATAAAACCGATTACATAATCGGGCATGAAACCGCTCCCCACCCTGCGCCAGCTCCGCTATCTCGTCGCCGTTGTCGACCGCTGCCATTTCGGGCAGGCGGCAGAGGCCTGCCTCGTCAGCCAGTCGACGCTGAGCGCCGGTTTGCAGGAGCTTGAGGATCTGCTGGGCGCCACGCTGGTGGAGCGCACGCGCCGCTCCGTGCTGCCGACCCCGCTCGGCCGCGAGATCGCGGAGCGGGCCCGGCAATTGCTGAAGGGGGCGGAGGAGCTGGTGGACATCACCCGGTCGGCCGCCGACCCGATGTCGGGCGCGCTCCATCTCGGCGTGATCCCGACCATCGGACCCTTCCTGATCCCCCGCGTGATGCCGGCCCTGCGCGAGACCTTCCCGCGCCTGCGCCTCTATCTGCGCGAGGATCAGACGGCACGGCTGCTGGAGCAGCTGAATGCCGGTAAGCTGGATGCGGCGCTGCTGGCCTTGCCCTATCCGATGGGCGACCTGGAGACGGAGGACATCGCGGAGGACCGCTTCTCCTTCGTCTGCCCCACCGGCCACCGGCTGAGCGCCGGCGATCCGGCCGAGCCGGTGACGGTCCCGTCGGAGGATCTGCTGCTGCTGGAGGACGGGCACTGCCTGCGCGACCATGCCATGGCCGCCTGCGCGCTGGACGCGACGCCGCACAACACCGCCTTCGAGGGCACCAGCCTGCACACGCTGGTGCAGATGGTGGCGAACGGGCTGGGGGTGACGCTGCTGCCGCAGATGGCGGTCGATTCGGGCATCCTGCGCGGGCTGGATCTGGCGGTTCGCCCGCTGGCCGGCGGCCGGCCGGGGCGGCGGATCGCGCTGGCCTGGCGCCGCACCTCGGGCCGGAAGGAGACCTTCCAGCGGCTGGCCGAAGCGCTCCGGGCGGAGATGACGCGGAAGGACGGCTGAGGGCGACGGCTGGGGAACCGGCCGCGCTCAAAGTATCGCTTGGTCCGGCGGGCGCGAGATGGTTTAAACGGGACGGTTTTTCGCCCGTTCACTCCGCTTTCGGGACACCCTGCGTCATGTCCATCACCGACACCGTTCCCGCCCCTGGCCCCCTGTTCGACCGCGTCGCCATCATCGGCATCGGTCTGATCGGCTCCTCCCTGGCACGGGCGTTGGCGGAGTATGGGATCGCACGGCAGGTCGTCTGCGCCGACCGCAGCGCCGAGGCCTGCGCCAAGGCGCTGGAACTGGGCATCGTGGCGGAGGCCTCCACCGATCCGGCCGTGGCGCTCGCCGGTGCCGATCTGGTGATTCTGTCGACTCCGGTCGGCAGCTACGCCGCGGTCGCCGAGGCCATCGGGCCGCTTCTGCAGCGCGGGACCATCGTCACCGACGTCGGCTCGGTCAAGCAGGCGGCCCTGCGCGACATCGGGCCGCATCTGCCGGACGGCGTCCATCTGATCCCGGGCCACCCGGTGGCGGGCACCGAGCATTCCGGGCCGGAGGCCGGCTTCGCCACCCTGTTCCAGGGCCGGTGGTGCATCCTGACTCCGCCGACCGGGGCCGACCGCTACGCGCTGGAGCGGGTGACGGAGCTGTGGCGCCGCGTCGGCTCCACCGTGGAGATCATGGAGGCCAGCCACCATGACCGCGTGCTGGCCATCACCTCGCACCTGCCGCACCTGATCGCCTACACCATCGTCGGCACCGCGTCGGACCTGGAGGAAGACACCAAGTCCGAGGTCATCAAGTTCTCCGCCGGCGGCTTCCGCGACTTCACCCGCATCGCCGCCAGCGATCCGGTGATGTGGCGCGACGTGTTCCTGAACAACCGCGAGGCGGTGCTGGAAATTCTCCAGCGCTTCACCGAGGACCTGACGGCGTTGCAGCGCGCCATCCGCTGGGGCGAGGGGCAGCAGCTGCAGGACCACTTCACCAAGACGCGGGCCGTGCGCCGGGGCATCATCGACGCCAAGCAGGCGTAAAAGAGGCGCGCGAGCCGGCGGTTTTTCACTCCATCGGCAATCCCACGTAATTCTCCGCCAGCGCCGTCATGGCGGCGCGGGAGTGGACCAGATAGTCCAGCTCGGCCAGATGCACGCGCTGCTCGAAGGGCGACTCCGCGTCATTCCGGTGCAGCATGGTGGTCATCGACCAGGAGAAGCGCTCCGCCTTCCAGATCCGCCGCAGGCAGGTGGCGCTGTAGCCGTCCAGCCCTTCGGTCGTGCCGGATTTGTAGTAGGCGGCGAGAGCGCGCGACAGCACCACCACATCGGCGACCGCGAGGTTCAGGCCCTTGGCGCCGGTCGGCGGCACGATGTGGGCGGCGTCGCCGGCGATGAACAGCCGGCCATGCCGCATGGGATCGCAGACGAAGCTGCGCATGGCGATGATGCCCTTCTGGAAGACCGGCCCCTCCGTCAGCGTCCAGCCATTCCCGTCCTCCAACCGGCGGTGCAGTTCGGACCAGATGCGGTCGTCGGACCAGTTGGCGATGTCGTCCTTGGGATCGACCTGGATGTAGAGCCGCTGCACCTCCGGCGAGCGGGTGCTGAGCAGGGCGAAGCCGCGCTCGTGGTTGGCGTAGATCAGTTCGGGGTGCGACGGCGGCGCCTCGGTCAGGATGCCGAGCCAGCCGAAGGGATAGACCATCTGGTATTCGGTGCGCGCCGCGGCAGGGATCGCCTGCCGGCTCGGCCCGTGGAATCCGTCGCAGCCGGCGATGAAGTCGCAGCGCAGTTCCTCCAGCGGTCCGTCCGCGCCGCGGCGGAACTGCACGCGCGGCGTCTTGCCCTCCAGATCGAGGAACCGCAAGTCGGACACGCCGAACAGGATGGTGCCGCCATCCTCCAGCCGGGCGGAGACGAGGTCGCGGATCACCTCGTGCTGGGCGTAGACGGTGACGCGCTTGCCGCCGGTCAGCTCCGCCATGTCGATATGGTGGCTGCGGCGGTCGAAGCGCAGCGTGATGCCGGAATGGAAATGGGCCTCGCGCATCATGCGGTCGCCCAGCCCCATGTCGTTCATCAGGTCGACCACCCATTGCTCCAGCACGCCGGCGCGGATGGTGCCCTCGATCTCCTCGCGGCTGCGGTGTTCCAGGATCACCGACTCGATGCCCTGGCGGTGCAGCAGGTGGGACAGGAACAGACCGGCCGGGCCGGCGCCGATGATGGCGACCTGGGTGCGGCCGAACTGGATATCAGCCGATTTGGTGGGGTGCATGTCTCTCGCCCTCCTTGGGGACCTGGGGCAGGTGCGCTTTTGCTGATTGTTTTATGCACCAATCATTTGCACTCATGCTATTCCCGGAGGCGGAGGGCCGGACATAGACGAACCGGCGAAAGACTTGTACTTTTCATCGCAAGTCTGCCGGAGCTCGTGCGATGTCCGCCCACGCTGCCCATTCCGGCCACAGCGCCGAACCCATTCCCCGCTATTGGCTGTACGGCGAACCGCCGGCGATGCCGGAGCTGCGCTTCGTCCATATCGAGACGATCCCGGAGCGGATGCGCTTGTACAATTGGGAGGTCCGCCCCCACCGCCATGACGGGCTGAGCCATGCCCTGCTGGTCACGGACGGCGGTGGGCGGCTGACCGCCGACGGGGTGGAGGTGGCGTTCCGCGCCCCGGCGCTGATCACCGTGCCGGCGCAGGTGGTGCATGGCTTCCGCTTCGATCCCGGCACCGACGGCCATGTGCTGACCATGTCGGAGGGGTTCCTGGCCGGTGTGCTGGCCGCCGCACCGGAGGCGGAACTGCGCGAGGCACCGGCCCTGCCGCAGGCTTGGGACCTGAATGCCGGGTCGGATGAGGCGGCTTCGCTCGACCGCTGTTTCGCCGAGATCAGGCGGGAGTTCCGCGCCCACCACATCGGCCGGGCCAGCGCCATTTCGGCGCAGGTGATGATGCTGCTGGTCGCCACCGCGCGGCTGGCGGCCGACCGGCAGCGCGACGAGGCTGGGCGCAACGGGCAGGGGGTGTCGCCCGATTTGCGGCTGCTCGCCCGGCTGCGGCCGATGATCGACGAGCACTTCAGCCGGCATTGGCCGGTGGAGCGCTATGCCGCCGCGCTGGGCGTCACGCCCGGCCGGCTGAACGCTGCCTGCCGCCGGGTCACCGGCCTGTCGACCCTGCAACTGGTCCATGCCCGGCTGATGCTGGAGGCCCGCCGTTCGCTGATCTACACCAGCCACGGCATGGCGGAGATCG
Organism: Azospirillum sp. TSO5; assembly: GCF_003116065.1. Classification (NCBI taxonomy): domain Bacteria; kingdom Pseudomonadati; phylum Pseudomonadota; class Alphaproteobacteria; order Rhodospirillales; family Azospirillaceae; genus Azospirillum; species Azospirillum sp. TSO5. Next base: position 9,603 of record NZ_LGQY01000021.1, read on the forward strand.
GCTATGCCCTGGGCTTCGAGGACCCGGCCTATTTCTCGCGCTTCTTCACCAAGCGCGAAGGGCGGTCGCCGCAGGCTTTCCGCCGGGCGCATGGCGATGGTGGAACGGGAAGCAGCCTTGACGGCAACGGCCTTGACCGGACCGGGGGCGGCTCACCACAGTAACAGCCTTGTTTGCGGGAAAGGGTGATGGCGATGGACAGCCTGGACGTCACGATGCGCGAGGCGGCCGAAACGGTCGAACAGTCGCTGTGGCGCAGCCTGCGCGCCGACGCCGCCCGGGTGGCGGAGGAGGAAAGCGGCCTCGCCCCCTACCTCTATGACGCCGTGCTGGCGCGCGACGGCTTTGGCCCGGCGCTGGCCGCCCTGCTGGTGCGCAAGCTGGCCGACCGCGCCATGCCGGAGGACCGGCTGGCCGCCGTGGTGCGCGACGCCATGGAGGCCGACCCGGCCATCGTCGAGTCCGCCGCCGCCGACCTCGCCGCCATCCTGGCGCGTGACCCGGCGGCCGACGGCTGCCTGACGCCCTTCCTCTATTTCAAGGGCTACCATGCCCTGCAATGGCACCGCGTCGCCCACTGGCTGTGGCGGGGCGGCCGGCACGACCTTGCCCATTTCCTGCAAAGCCGGGTGTCGGAGGCCTTCGCCGTCGACATCCATCCGGCGGTGCCGGTCGGGCGCGGCGTGTTCATCGACCACGGCACCGGCGTGGTGATCGGCGAGACGGCGGTGATCGGCAACGACGTGTCGATCCTGCAGAACGTCACGCTGGGCGGCACCGGCAAGGAGCATGGCGACCGCCACCCCAAGGTGCGCGACGGCGTGCTGCTGTCGGCCGGGGCCAAGGTGCTGGGCAACATCACCATCGGCGCCCACGCCAAGGTCGGCGCCGGCAGCGTCGTACTGAAGGACGTCCCCGGCTGCGCCACCGTGGCCGGCGTGCCCGCCAAGGTCGTCGGCTGGTGCCGCGACGAGCCGGCGCCGGCGCTGACCATGGATCAGAGCCTGCAGCAGGGCGATTACAGCATCTGAGCCGCCTTTGCGCTGTCCCTCCGCTGTCACCGGAAATCCGCCGTCGCAATGACTACATGGAAGGCGGGCGGTAATAGGGCGCGAGGGCCGTGAGGGTGCTGCTGGCATTTTTGTTGACGCTGGTCCTCCTGCTGGCCGGGCCGGTGTTCCTGCTTGCTTCCGGCGCGGTGCCGACGGCGGTCGACTGGAACCGCATCGACCGCAGCCCGGTGGGCCTCGCCCCCGATGCGGCGACGACGCCGGAAGCGGTGGTGCAGGTCTATGCCGCCCGCGTGCTGTCCTGGCGCGGCGCCTTCGGCGTGCATCCCTGGTTCGCCGTCAAGCCGACCGGCGCCCGCAGCTATACGGTCTACGAGGTGATCGGCTGGCGCGCCTATCGCGGTCTGTCGGTGGTCTCCGTCAGCAACCGCGATCCCGACGGCCGCTGGTTCGGCGCCCAGCCCATTCTACTGGGTGAGCTGCGCGGCCCCGCCGCCGAAGCCGCCATCCCCAAGATCGCCAAGGCTGCCGCCAGCTATCCCTATGCCGGCGAGTACCGCGTCTGGCCCGGCCCCAACAGCAACACCTTCGCCGCCTGGGTCGCCCGCGCCGTGCCGGAGCTGCGTCTCGACCTGCCCTCGACCGCGTTGGGCAAGGATTACCTGGGGCGTGGGGTGTTCGCACGGGCGCCGAGCGGCACCGGCTGGCAGATCAGCCTGTTCGGCGTCGCCGGCCTGCTGCTGGCGCTGGAGGAGGGGCTGGAGGTCAATTTGCTGGGTCTGACGGTGGGAATCGACCTGCTGGACCTTGCAGTGAAACTGCCGGGTATTGGACGAGTAGGGTGGTCAGAGTCCGAACCGCTTTGAGAAGAGCGAAAGAACTTGATGATACGTGGGAAGAGTATGGTCAGTTGGCTTGAACGGATCACACCATCCAAACCTTGAACTTCGAAGGGAGGATGGTGCCCAGGGACGGAGTCGAACCGCCGACACGGGGATTTTCAGTCCCCTGCTCTACCAACTGAGCTACCTGGGCATCTCGGCGCCGCTTGGTGGGTGACCGTTTCGGTCGGTGCGGCGCGTCGTGTGGGGCGCTTTTTAGAGGGGTTCGGACGGGCTGTCCAGAGGAAAATTCAAAAAAATTTAGACCCGTCTCACGCCTCCTCATCGGGGTCGGATCCGCCGGGCGCGGCGGGGGGTTCCGGGCTCTCGATGCGGTAGACGCCGCCCAGCCAGCGCGACAGATCCACATCGGCGCAGCGCTTGGAACAGAAGGGGCGGGTGGCCGGTTCGGTCGGGCGGCCGCAGATCGGGCAGTTGGTGCCCGCCTTGGCGCCGGCATGGGTGTGGGAGCGCTGCGGGGCGCCGGGGGATTGGGGGTCGGACAAGGATGGCCTCCGTAACGGATAACAGCGGTCAGGGCCGCAGCAGGGCTGCCAGTGGCGTGCCGCGGCGGGCGCGGGTCAGTTCGACCAGGCCCAGTTTGGACATGCCGTAAACTTGGGTCTGCACCGGGTCGCTTTCCACCGCCTGCGACAGGGCGGCCAACACGCGCTCGGCATCGCCGCGGCTGCGCATGTTGACGAAATCCACCACCACGATGCCGCCGACGTTGCGCAGGCGAAGCTGGCGGGCGATCTCCGCCGCGGCGTCGAGGTTGACGTCCAGCGGGTTGCCGCGCTCCCCGGCATTGACGTCGACCACCGTCAGCGCCTCCGTCCGCTCGATCACCAGCGAACCGCCGAGCGGCAGCGGCACCCGGACATCCAGAAGCTCCGCAATCGCGGAGTCGAGGTCGCGCAGGTCGAACAGGCGCTGGGCATCCTTATGGGCGCTCAGGCGCGGCAGCAGGTCGGGGGCATGGCGGTCGCACCAGTCGCGCAAGGCCGACAGCAGCGGCCCGTCGCCCATTCTGATCCCGCCGGCTGGAGTCGGGTCGTCGACCAGTATGGCGGCGGGGGCGGCGGCTCCCTGCTCGATCAGGGCGCGGGTGGGGGCGTCGGGGCCGGGATGCAGCAGGCGGGGGGCGGAGCCGGCGCGGGCGTCGTCGCGGATGGCGCGCCATTGCAGATGCAGTGCTTCCGACTCGGCGGCCAGAAGATCGTCGGAGACCTGGGCTGCACCGGCCCGCACGATCCAGCCGGCACCGGTGGCGAGCTGTTCGATGCGGCGGGCCAGCGCGGCACGCTCCGGACCGGTTCCGAGGCGCTTCGATACCGCGATGTCGCGGCCGAGCGGGGCGTGCACCAGGAAACGGCCGGGCAGGGTGATGTCCATCGTCAGCGACGGACCCTTCGACCCGGTGGCGTCGGCCTTCACCTGCACCAGCACCGGCTGGCCGGTGCGCAGCAGCGCGCCGATGGGCGCCGGCTTGGCGCCGGGGCGATGGGAGCGCGACTGCGGAGAGTCGTCGTCGAGGATTGGACGGCGCACGTCGGCGGCCGGCAGCAGGCCGGACAGGCCGCCCCCCAAGCCATTTCCCAGATCGATGAAGGCGCCGTTCAGCCCGGTGGCGATTCGCTCCACCCGGCCCAGGATGATGGCGCCCAGCAACGACGGGCGGTCGGCATGGTCGATGTGCAGGTCGGTCAGGCGGCCGTCGGCCAGCACCGCCGCCCGCGTCAGCGGGCCGTCGCGGTCGACCAGCAGCTCAAGCCTGCTCATTGCTCGGGAGGTGTCGGGGGAAGAAGCGGGAAGCCGGCGCCATGCAGCATGCCGGCGACCTCGTGCAGGGACAGCCCGACGACGTTGCTGTAGGAACCGCCGATCCAGCGGACCAACGCCCCCGCCCGGCCCTGGATGGCATAGCCGCCGGCCTTGCCCTTCCATTCGCCGGACGCGATGTAGGCGTCGGTTTCCGCCCGGTCGAGCACCTTGAAGGTGACGTCGGTGCGGACCAGCCGGTCGATTCGGCGGTGGCCTTCAGGTCCGGGGATCAGCAGGACGATGCCGCCGATCACCCGGTGCCGCCGGCCGGACAGCAGGGACAGGCAGCGTCGCGCCTCCTCCTCCCGTTCGGCCTTGGGCAGAATGCGGCGGCCGCAGGCGACCACGGTGTCGGCGGCGAGAATCCACGAATCGGGATGGCGCGCGGCGACGCACGACGCCTTCTCCGCCGCCAGACGCAGGGCGTGCTGGGGCGGGAGTTCGTCGCGCAGCGGCGTTTCGTCGAGATCGGCGGGATCGACCGCGTCGGGCACGATGCCGATCTGGCGCAAAAGGTCGAGCCGGCGGGGCGAGGCCGAAGCCAGCACCAGCCGGGGCGCCTTGGACGGGATCGTCACGGGGAACCGCGATGCAGCAAGGATGCTACTTGAACCGGAAGGTGATGCGGCCCTTGGTCAGGTCGTACGGCGTCATTTCCACATTGACGCGGTCGCCCGCCAGGACGCGAATCCGGTTCTTCCGCATCTTGCCGGAGGTGTGCGCCAGAACCTCGTGATCGTTGTCGAGCTTCACCCGGAACATCGCGTTCGGAAGCAATTCGACGACGGTCCCGGAAAACTCGATCAGATCTTCCTTTGCCATAGGCCCTTATGTCCGTCCTAATAGTTTCGCGGCAATAACTGACCTTCCAAGGCCGCCGGGTCAAGGGGGATTCCCACCACCGGTGCGTTCGGCCGCAGCCATCCGCGCGGGGCAGCCCCGCGTTGTGTGGCGAAAATACCCTGTAACCCCTGCCGCGTCAGACCGCCTGATAGGGGTTGAGCGGCGATGCGCCGCCTTCTTCCAAGCGGCGCGGCTGTTCCAGCGCCTTGCCGATCGCCGCGAACATCTCGCGCTGGTCGATCTCCATGCGGCGGGTCAGGCGGCCCACCGTTTCGGCCGCAGTGAGTGCGCGGCCGGTGGAGCGGTCGTGGAACAGGTTGTGATTCGCCTTCGCCGCGCTGGGCAACAGGTCGGCGGCGACGGCGCCGGGGCTCAATTCGGCGGCGCGAATCAGCTTCGCCGCCCCGCCGGAGCCCAGAACATAGGCCATGCGGCTCTCCGATTCGCTGGCCGGGCGGCCCAGCCGCTTCTCCAGCGCCTCGCGCCCCTCGGCCAGATAACGGGCGGCCATGCCGGCCGACAGGTCGACATCGTGGCGCAGCTCCAGGATCTGGCGGCGGATCGCCGGATCCTTGACGCTGGACACGCCGTTGCGGACCTGGATGTGCGAGGCCAGCTCGCCCTGGCCATAGGCGGCGCCATGGCGGCGGAACAGGTCGAGCCACGTCGATTCGAGGAACTGGAACGGGCCGGCGGCGGAGCTGCGGCTGTTCCTGGCGCCGGGGTCCAGCCCGCTTTCCTGGGTGGCCTGGGCCAGGATCGCGGTGAAGCTGTGGCCCGACAGGCCGGCGACCTGCTGCGAGGCGACCAGCACCCGCGTGGCGGTCGGATCGTCGGAGTTCACCGCCTTCACCGTCTCCGCCACCTTCTTCGAGCTTGGAGTCGGGCCTTGCGCCACCGCCGGCCCCACCACCGGCGCCGCCGGCTTCAGTCCTGGCAGGCGCGCGCGTGGCGCCGCTGCCTCGCCATCCGCCGACGCGGAGTTCGCCAGCATGACAGGCGTCTCCGAATTGACGGCGGGCGGCTTGACAGCCGGGAGCGGCACGACCGTACCGTCCGCCAGACGGATGGGGGTGACCGGCTTGGCCGCCGGAAAGGGGACCTGGGTGCCGTCGGTCAGCAGGATCGGGGCCGGCGGCTTGGCGGCCGGCAGGGGCGGTGCCTTCTGACCGCCCTGGAGCCTGCCGTTGGTCGGACGGCCGACGGGCGCGGCCTCGGTGCCGGGCCGATTGGTCTGGACCAGCGCGTCACGGAAGGACGACTCGCCGCCGGCGCCATCGGCCAGCGACGGGGGACTGTCGGGCTTGCGCTCCGGAACGGGGGCGAGAGGGGGCTGCGCAACCTTCATGATACACACTTCGCTGCAGACCGGCCGAGCCTGCCGGGAGAGGTGCAGCCACTATAGCACCGACTCGTCAGCTGTGCGCGATCAACTGCGGACGCGGGGGTTCATCCTGACCATCGTCGGGCGGTTCGCTGCCAGCCGGTCCGCTGCCACCCGGTCCGCTGCCACCCGGGCCATTGTCCGCGTGCCCGACGCGAACCCAGCGGCCGATCGCGGCCAGCAGCTTGGTTTTCTCCAGCGGCTTGGCCAGATGGGCGTTCATGCCCGCCTGCAGGCAGCGTTCGACCTCCACCTGCAGGACGCCGGCCGACAGGGCCAGGATCGGGATGCGGCCGACCGGTCCGGGCAGGGCACGGATGCGGCGGGTGGCCTCCAGCCCGTCCATCACCGGCATCTGCACGTCCATCAGCACGAGGTCGTAGGTCTGCTCCTGCACCGCGGCGACCGCGGCGGCGCCGTCTTCCACGGCATCGACATGGTGGCCGGCCTTGGTCAGCATGGTCACCGCCAGATCGCGGTTCATCGCCAGATCCTCGGCCAGCAGGATGCGGGCGCCGGGGCTGCCGGGCTCGCTTCCGACGAGGGGGGCCCCATCGCGCTGGACCGCGGCGCTGCCGGCGGGCAGCAGCGGCAGCGAGAACCAGAAGGTGCTGCCGCTGCCGGGCCGGCTTTCCATGCCGATCTCGCCGCCCATCAGCTCCACCAGCCGGCGACAGATGGCCAGCCCCAGTCCGGTGCCGCCGCGCCCGCGTTCCAACTGGGTGAAGCGCTGGAACAGGTCACGCTGCCTTTCAGGCGCGATGCCGATCCCGGTGTCGGTGACCGTGAAGGTGCAGATGCGGCCGCCGCCGGGCTTGCCGGCCGTCCGGCTGCCATCATCGTCGATCGCCTTGACCGTCAGCCGGACCGAGCCACGGTCGGTGAACTTCACCGCGTTGCTCAGCAGGTTCAGCAGGATCTGGCGCAGCCGGTCGGGGTCGCCCATGACGAAGCCGCGGGCGGTGGCGGAAATGCTGGTCTGCAGCTCCAACCCCTTCTGTTCGGCGGCCAGGCGGACGATGGCGACGCAGCGGTCGGCCAGATCGTCCAGCCGGAAGGGCACGCTGACCAGATCGAGCCGTCCCGCCTCCAGCTTCGACAAGTCGAGCACGTCGTTGATGACGGTCAGCAGCGACCGCCCGGCATCGCGCACCTGCGAGGCGTAGCGCCGCTGTTCGGCCGTCAGCGGGGTTTCCAGCAGCATCTCCGCGAATCCGATCACGCCGTTCATCGGCGTGCGAATCTCGTGGCTCATGGTCGCGAGGAATTCCTCCTTGGCGCGGCTGCCGGCCCGCGCCTCCTCCATGGCGGAGCGCAGCTCCTGCTCGCGCTGCTTCAGGCGGCGCGACATGTTGTTGAAGGCGTGGGAGACGACGCGGAATTCATGCGGCGCCCGCTCCGCCTCGATCACGGTGCCGCCGCCGCCGTCGCCGATCCGGGTGGCCGCGCTGCCCAATTCCCACACCCAGCGCAGGACGGAGGCGCGCAGCAGGACCCACAGCGCGGTGACGCTGACCAGCGCGGCGATGCCCAGCAGCCCCAGGCTCTGCCAAAGGTCGCGCCGCGCCTCCGCGATGATCGGGCTGGTCGGCATGCCGACGGCGAAGATCGTGTCGGTTTCGTCGGAATGGCGGAAGGCCCACAGCCGGTCGCGCCCGTCGGCGCTTTCTGAATCCAGGAAGCCGTCCCGTTCCTTCAGCATCTGCTGGACATGGCGCATCTGGCCGACATTGCGGTTCAGCCAGCCTTCCGGATCGGGCTGGCGGGCGACGATCACGCCGTTGCGGTCCAGCACCATCACGCGGGCGTCGGGCTGCTTCAGCACCTTCACCAGATCGGTCAGCCAGGTCAGGTCGACGGCGACACCCATCACGCGGACGATCCGGCCATTCTCGATGATCGGGCTGGCGACGATGATCAGCGGCTTCAACGAGCGCTTGCCGATGATGAAATCGCTGACCACCCAGCTTTTGGTGTCGAGGACGCGCTGGAAATATTCGCGTTCGCGCAGCGAGATGCCGGCGCCCGGGCCGGTGGTGTCGCAGATGATGTTGCCGTCGGCGTCGGTCAGCCAGACGCCGGTGGTCCAGCGGTGCTGGCGCGGCATCGGCGCCAGGGTGGCGACGCAGCCGTCGGTGTCGGTCGGCGTGGCGTTGCGGATTGCCGGCACCAGCGACAGCACGCCCAGCAGGTTGCGCGCCTCGCCGATCAGGTCATGCTGGCGCTGCACCCCGTCGTCGGCCAGATGCAGGGCCAGTTCGCGCGCGGCGCCGATATGGTCGTCGAGCTGCTGGTCGGCGAGATAGAGCGCGCCAACCAGCGGCAGCGCCAGCGAGGCCAGCACCACGCCCATCAGGCGCGCGCGCAGGCTGCGCGGGCTGAAGACGCGGAGAAGGCGGGGCATCAGACCGGCGGGCATGGATGGACGGCTCTCCGCGCGAAAATTCGTCGACGCTCCCGAGCCTATGGCGGCACGCGGCGCGTTGCGATGACACAGCTCAATAACATTGGCGGGGATGCACTGTGAACTGCCCGCAGCGCAAAAAGTTGCAGAATGCCAAAATTATTACCGACCATGCCGTGTGGCGGCCTGCGGCAGAAGACGCGAACGCGGCCGGTGGGGACCTGCCGCTAAAGTGCGATCGTTTCAGACGGACTCGTCTGGAACGTGAATCGCACGGAAAATCAAACGGCTAGATCGGATCGCGTAAAATCGGGATCGATTTGGAGCGTGAATCCGATCGCCAACCATAAAGCTACAGCGCCGTGCGTTTCATATTAAACGCACGGCTCTGTAGAGTTCATCTGATACTTCAATAAGCATCAGATGAACTCTAGACCGTCGGGCCGCGAGTCAGGGGGAAGCGCTGTTTAACCTTGTCCAGCAGGCCGTCGCGGACCTGCCGATAGGCTTCCAGCATGGCGTCGCGGGTGCCGTCGACCAGGGTGGGGTCGAAGGTGTTCCAGAACTCCACGTCGCAGGCCATGGTGCGCGTCATCTCGATGGCGCGGTGCTGCGCCTCGGGCGACAGCGAGACGATCAGGTCGAAGTTGGTGTCTTCCAGATCCTCGAAGGTGCGGCAGCGGTGCTTGGACAGGTCGATGCCGATCTCCTCCATCACCGCGACGGCGAAGGGATCGACCTCGTCGCCCTCGCGGACGCCGACCGAATCCACATAGACGCGGGTGCCGTGGTAATGGCGCATCATCGCCGCCGCCATCGGCGAACGGATCATGTTGTAGGTACAGGCGAACAATACGCTCGTGACCGGCAGGGATGTGAGGACCGGGGTCGCCGCCATGGCCATGCGCCGCCCGTGCCCGTCAGCCGCGAATGTGCAGAACGCAGATCAGCGTGAACAGCCGGCGCGCGGTCTGCAGGTCCATCTCCACCTTGCCGGCCAGACGTTCGCGCAGCATCTCGGACCCCTCGTTGTGCAGGCCGCGGCGGCCCATGTCGATGGCCTCGATCTGCGAGGGCGTCGACCGCTTGATGGCGGCGTAATAGCTCTCGCAGATCAGGAAATAGTCCCGCACGATCGAGCGGAAGCCGGTGATCGGCAGCATCAGCCGGTCGAGCACGCTGTCGTCCTCGCGCCGGATGTCGAAGACCAGCCGGTTGTCCTCGATCGACAGGTGCAGGTGGTACGGCCCGTCCTCCGCGAAGTCGCAGGGGCAGAACTCGTTGTCCTCCAGCAGGTCGAAGATGGCGACGGCGCGCTCATGCTCGACCTCCGGCTTGTGGCGGACGACACTCCGCTCGTCGAGCGTCACATGGGTGATGCGCCGCTTGCTCTTCGTCGTCACGCCCCGCCTCCCCCCGCTGTCTTCGGTCTTTGTAGATCTTAGTCTTTATAGCCCGGCAGCCGCTGCGCGACGGAACGCGCGTGCGCCTCCAGCCCCTCGGCCATCGCCAGCGTCACCGCCGCCGGGCCGATGGCCCGCAGGCTGTCGGCGTCGCAGGCGACGAAGGTCGTCCGCTTCATGAAGTCCAGCACGTTGAGGCCGGAGGAGAAGCGGGCGCTGCGCGCCGTCGGCAGCACATGGTTGGGACCTGCGACGTAATCGCCGATGGCCTCCGGCGTGTAGCGGCCGAGGAAGATGGCGCCGGCATTGCGGATCTTCGCCGCCAGCGCATCCGGATCCTCTACCGCCAGCTCCAGATGCTCCGGCGCCAGCCGGTCGACCAGGGCCGGAGCGTCGGCCATCAGGTTGCCGACCAGCACGATGGCGCCATGCTCGCGCCAGCTTTCACCGGCGATTCCCGTGCGCGGCAGCGTCTCGAGATGCTTGTCCACCGCCGCAGTGACCGCGTCGGCGAAGGCGGCATCGTCGGTGATCAGGATCGACTGGGCCGAGGTGTCGTGCTCCGCCTGCGACAGCAGGTCCATGGCGATCCAGGCCGGATCGTTCTTCCCATCGGCGACCACCAGGATCTCCGACGGGCCGGCGATGCTGTCGATGCCGACGAGGCCATAGACCTGCCGCTTGGCGGCGGCGACGAAGGCGTTGCCGGGGCCGACGATCTTGTCGACCGGCCGGATCGTCGCCGTGCCGTGGGCCAGCGCCGCGACCGCCTGGGCGCCGCCGATGCGGTAGATCTCGTCGATGCCGCAGCGCTTGGCGGCGGCCAGCACCAGCGGGTTGATCGCCCCGTCCGGCGTCGGCACCACCATGACGACGCGCTCCACCCCGGCGACCTTGGCCGGCAGGGCGTTCATCAGCACCGAGGACGGGTAGGAGGCGGTGCCGCCCGGCACATAGAGGCCGACGGCGCCGACCGCCGTCCAGCGCGCGCCCAGCCGCACCCCGGCGGCGTCGCGGTAGTCGGTGACCTCCGGAATCTGGCGGCGGTGGAACTCCTCGATCCGCGCGGCGGCGAGGTCCAGCGCCTCCAGCGTCTCGGCCGAGCATTTGGCCGTGGCGGCGTCGATCTCGTCCTGGCCGATGCGCAGGGTCTCCGCCGTCAGGGTCTGGCGGTCCCAGCGGGCGGTGTAGTCGATCAGGGCGTCGTCGCCGCGCGTGCGCACCTGCTCGATCACCCCGGCGACCAGCGTCTGGACATCCTCGCTGGCCTCGCGCTTGGCGTGCAGCAGCGCCTCGAACCCGGCGGCGAAGTCCGCGTCGCGAATATCAAGCCTGACGGGCATTCACCGCCTCCCGGAACTTGTCGATCCACTGAGAAATCTCGGCCGTCCGCGTCTTGAAGGCGGCGCGGTTGACGATCAGGCGCGAGGTGACGTCGGCGATATGCTCCACCTCCACCAGCCCGTTGGCCTTCAGCGTCGAGCCGGTGGAGACCAGATCGACGATGCGGCGGCACAGGCCCAGCGTCGGCGCCAGTTCCATCGCGCCGTTCAGCTTGACGCATTCGGCCTGGACGCCGCGGGCGGCGAAGTGGCGCTTGGTCACCTCCGGGTATTTGGTGGCGACGCGCACATGGCTCCAGCGCGACGGATCGTCGCCCTCCATCATCTCCACCGGTTCGGCGACCGACAGCCGGCAGGCGCCGATGCCGAGATCGAGCGGGGCGTAGATTTCCGGATAGTCGAATTCCATCAGCACGTCATTGCCCGCCACGCCCAGATGGGCGGCGCCGAAGGCGACGAAGGTCGCCACGTCGAAGGAGCGGACACGGATGATGCTGAGGTTCGGCACATTGGTGGCGAAGCGCAGAAGCCGGCTCTTGTCGTCGTCGAAGGCCGGCTCCGGATGGATGCCGGCATGGGACAGCAGCGGGCGCAGTTCCTTCAGGATGCGGCCCTTGGGCAGGGCCAGCACCAGCTGGTCGTCAACCGGTGTGGCCGTCATCGCGGCGGCAGTCACCCCTTGGGCGCTGGGATCGGCGGACAAAACACTCTCCTCGCATCGCTCGCCGGGGCGATGTGCATGCCCCGGATGAACCATCGACGCGATAGATAGCACATTCCACGCGCCCGTCACCTGTCGCTGTCGCGTCTGCGAGATTTTACGCAAAAATTATGCTCAATGATGAATTTCACACAAATCAGAAAAATGAGTTTGACCAAACCCCATCGAAAGAGTAGATAAAAATTCATGGACGCCCCACCCGGGCATCCCGCGGCAATTTGACTTCTGCAGCTTGCGCCGCGTCACCAAACGCTAAAGCGCCACGATACCGGTCGTGGACCTCTTCAAGAAGGAGAGACCGGAATGACCTCGCGAGTTTCCGCTCCCCCATCCGTGCTTCGGACCGCGTTCCCGGCCTGCATGATGCGTTCGGGCCTGTGTTGCCGCTGACCTGCGGCACAACAACACAGCGCCCATCCCGCACATCCGCCAGTCCCGAACGCCAGAGCCGAACATCGTTGCGCCGCCGCCCCGCCATGCCGAGGGCCAGCCGCGCCGAGGGGAGTCCTTCGCCATGTCCCACGCCAACGCCTACGCCATCGAAGTCCAGGGCCGCTCCGCCGGCATCGTCGTCGCCGAACGCGGCGGCTTCACCTTCTTCGTGTCCGATTGGGCTTTCCGCGATCTCGACCGCCGCGTCTTCCGCAATGTCGGACAGGCCCAGCGCGCCGCCCACCAGCATTACAGCCGGCTGCCCGACACCCGCCGCCGCTGACGACCCGCCGACCCAACGATTCCGAGGAAAGTCCCGATGAAACGCATCCTGATGTCGGTGGCGGTCGCCGCCGGCCTGCTGACTTCCGCCGCCTCCGCCGTCGCCGCTCCGCTGAAGCTCGGCGTTTCGGCCGGCCCCTACGGCGAGATCCTGGACTTCACCGCCAAGCTGGCCGCCAAGGAGGGCATCGAGGCGCAGGTGATCGAGTTCACCGACTGGAACATGCCCAATGCCGCACTTCAGGCCGGCGACATCGACGCCAACAACTTCCAGCACCAGCCCTTCCTGGACAATCAGGTGAAGCAGCGCAACTACGACATCGTCTCCGTCGCCAAGAGCGTCGTTGTGCCGATGGGCGTCTACAGCAGCAAGGTGAAGGCGCTGGCCGATCTGAAGCCGGGCGCGTCGGTGTCGATCCCCAACGACCCCACTAACGGTGCCCGTGCCCTGTTCCTGCTGGCCAGGGCCGGCGTGATCGGGCTGAAGGAGGGGGCCGGGTTGAACACCACCATCGCCGACATCGTCAACCCGAAGGGCATCAAGCTGGTGGAACTGGATGCGGCCCAGCTTCCGCGCTCGCTCGACGACGTGGATGCGTCGGTCATCACCCTCAACTATGCCGTGCTGGCCGGGCTGGAACCGAAGAAGGCGTTGGTGCTGGAGGATGACCAGTCCAAGTGGAACCTGGTGTGGGCGGTCCGCAAGGATCGCATGGAAGACCCGACGATCAAGCGCTTCATTGCGCTGTATCGTTCGCCCGAAGTGCGGCAGTTTATCGAAACGCGCTTCAACGGTTCCATCATTCCGACTTGGTGAAGGGGCTGGGGGGACGCAGGACGTCCCCCTTTGTCGAATAAATGATGATAACGCTAACAAACATTCATAAGACTTACGCCGCGCGCGGCGGCGGGGCTTCGGTTCAGGCGCTCGCCGACGTCGACATCACGGTCGGCCGCGGCGAGATCTTCGGCATCATCGGCCGCTCCGGCGCCGGGAAATCCACACTGCTGCGCACGGTCAACCTGCTGGAAAGCCCGACATCGGGCAGCGTCATGGTCGACGGGGTGGAGATGACCACCCTGTCCGCGGCGGAGTTGCGGCAGGCCCGCCATTCCATCGGCATGATCTTCCAGCACTTCAACCTGCTGTCCTCGCGCACCGTCTTCGACAATGTGGCGCTGCCGCTGGAACTTGCCGGCACTCCGCGGGCGGAAATCCGCAAGGCGGTGGAGCCGCTGCTCGACCTCGTCGGGCTGGCCGACAAGCGCGACCGCTACCCGGCGGAGCTGTCGGGCGGGCAAAAGCAGCGCGTTGGCATCGCCCGCGCTCTCGCCAGCAAGCCGAAGGTGCTGCTGTCGGACGAGGCGACCTCGGCACTCGACCCGGAGACGACGACGCAGATCCTGCATCTGCTGGCCGACATCAACCGGCGGCTGGGCCTGACCATCGTCCTCATCACCCACGAGATCGCCGTCATCAAGGAGATCTGCCACAAGGTGGCGGTGATGGAGGGCGGCCGGGTGATCGAACAGGGGCCGGTCTTCGACATCTTCGCCCATCCGAAGCACCCGACCACCCGCAGCTTCGTCGATCCCGTCATCAACCGCGGCATCCCCGACAGCCTGCGCGACCGGCTGTCGCCGCAGCCCGGCTTGGGGAGCAATCCGGTGCTGCGCATCACCTTCACCGGCGAGAAGGCGACCACCCCGGTCATCAGCGCCATCAGCCGCCGGCTGGAACTGGACCTCAACATCTGGCACGGCCAGATCGACGAGATCCAGGGCGCGCCCTTCGGCACGCTGGTGGTGGAGGCGCTGGGCGATCAGGCCAAGGTCGAGGCCGCCATGGCGCTGGTGAAAGAGAACAATCTGGGTGTCGAGGTGTTGGGCCATGCTCTCCCCGCAAATCATTGACCTGCTGATCAAGGGGCTGCTCGACACGCTGCACATGGTGGCGGTGTCGGGCGCCATCGGGACGCTGATCGGGCTGCCGATCGGCGTGCTGCTGGCCGTCACCGGCCGGGGCGAGCTGCTGCAGAACTTCGCCTTCAACAAGATGATGGGGGCGGTGGTCAACATGACCCGCTCCACCCCCTTCATCATCCTGGTGGTGGCGATCATCCCCTTGACCCGGCTGATCGCCGGCACCTCCATCGGCACCAATGCCGCCATCGTGCCGCTGACCGTCGCCGCCGCTCCCTTCATCGCCCGCGTGGTCGAGAATGCGGTGCGCGAGGTGGATCGCGGGCTGGTCGAGGCGGCGCAGGCGATGGGCGCCACGCCTTTTCAGATCATCCGCAAGGTGCTGCTGCCGGAAGCCCTGCCGGGCATCGTCGCCGGCCTGACCCTGTCGGCGGTCAGCCTCGTCGGCTATTCGGCCATGGTCGGCGCGGTCGGCGGCGGCGGGCTGGGCGACCTCGGCATCCGCTACGGCTATCAGCGATTCCTGCCGGAGGTGATGCTGGCGGTGGTGATCGTGCTGATCGTGCTGGTGCAGATCCTTCAATCGACGGGGGACTGGATCGCCCGCCGCGTCAACAAACGCAATCTGAAATCCTGATCCCCAGAAACCTGACCCCCAAAAACCTGACCCGAGAAATCCAAGGAGTGTTCGAGATGCTGCGCTTCCGTTCGCTGGCTTCCCTGTTGGCCGGTGCCGCCACCCTGGCCGTCGCCTTCGGTGCATCCGCCGAAACCATCAAGGTCGGCGTCACCGCCGGTCCGCACGCCCAGATCCTGGAGGCGGTGAAGCCCATCGCCGCCAAGGACGGGCTCGACATCCAGATCCTGGAATTCACCGACTACGTCATCCCGAACCAAGCGCTGGCCGGCGGCGATCTGGACGCCAACAGCTTCCAGCACCAGCCCTATCTGGACAACCAGGTGAAGGACCGCGGTTTCGATCTGGTCAGCGTCGGCAAGACGGTGGTCTACCCGATCGGCATCTATTCCAAGAAGGTCAAGAGCCTGGACGAGCTGCAGCCCGGCGCCAAGGTCGCCATCCCCAACGACCCGACCAACGGTGGCCGCGTCCTGCTGCTGCTGCAAGCCAAGGGCCTGATCAAGCTCAAGGACGGCGGCACCCTGAAGGCCTCGCCGATCGACATCGTCGAGAACCCGAAGAAGCTGGAGATCGTCGAACTGGACGCTGCCCAGCTGCCGCGCTCGCTGGATGACGTGACCGTCGCCGCCATCAACACCAACTTCGCGCTGGAGGCCGGCATCGACCCGGTCAAGGACGCCATCGCCCGCGAGGCGGCGGACAGCCCCTATGCCAACGTCATCGCCGTCCGCAAGGCCGACAAGGACAAGCCCTGGGTCGCCAAGCTGGTGAAGGCCTACAACAGCCCGGAGGTGAAGGAATTCATCCTCACCAAGTTCAAGAACGCCGTGGTTCCGGCATTCTGAGAGCGTTGAGGGCACGTCCGGCGGCGCTGAGCGCGTCGCCGAGCGTTTCTCCCGGTCGCGGCCCGAACAGCCGCATCGACGGATACCAGGGCCGGCAGCCGGTGCCGAGCGCCGTCCAGTCCCCCGCCGGCCCGATCCGCCAAACCGGCAATCCCAGCGCACCGGCCATCTCCGCCACCGACGTTCCGGCGGAGATCACCAGATCCAGCGCCGCCGTCAGGGCCGCCGCACCGTCGAGGTCGTTTTTCAGATCCAGCGGCGGGCGGTGGATCGTGATGCCGAAGCGGTGTTCGGCGTCGGCGAGTTCGGCTTCGCAATCGTCGTATTGAAGGTTGATCAGGCGCAGGCCGGGCAGGGTGAGGATCGGCGCCCAGTCGGACAGCGGGGCGTAGTTGGCATCGCGCAATGCACTGCGCATGCTGCTGCGCCAGCAGAGGCCGATGGTTAGGGTGGGGTTGCAATTCAACCGTTGCCCCCTCCCCATCCCTCCCCCGCCTTCGGCGGGAGAGGGGGTAGAATGCTTGTCAGGGTGCGTTAATTGCGAAGCGGCGGCAGTTCCCTCTCCCGCGGAACGCGGGGGAGGGTTAGGGAGGGGGCAATCGCTGCCGAACTGATCCACCCACCCCCGCCACCGCTCCACCACCGCCCCGTCCGCCCGCAGCCATCCACCTTGCGCCGGAAAGCCGCTCAGCCCCCAGCCCAGCAGCAGGGGCAGCGACCCCGCCGGCACGTGGCAGTCGGCGTCCACCGGATCCGCCGTCGCCGCGCGCACCACCGCCTGGGGGAAGGAGCGCGCGAACAATTCCACCAGCCGCGGCTCGCATTCCAAAATCACCCGGCCGGCGCGCTCGATCAGGTCGGGGTAGCAGGCGCTGAACATCAGCTCATCGCCCACCCCCTGCTCGCGCCAGACCAGCACGGTCTTTCCGGCCGGATCGCCGCCGTCCCAGGCTGGAATGCGGAAGCGGCGGTCGGGCAAGGCCTGCCCGGCGGCGAAACGGGCCTCCAGCCCGGTCCAGCCGTCGGTGATCTCCCCGCGCGCCAGCGCCGCATAACCGCGGTTGAAAGCGGCCAGCGTCAGGGTCGGGTCGTCCTCCACCGCCCGGCGATAGGCCGCATCCGCCTCGGCCGGACGGCCGGCGGCGTGCAGGGCGTTGCCGAGATTGTAGCGCCAGTCCGCCCGCGCCGGCTCCAGCGCCAGGGCGCGGCCCCAGCCCTTCAGCGCGGCGTCGAGCCGGCCCTGCCGTTGCCGCAGGTCGGCCAGCCCGGCCCAGCCGGCGCCGGTGCCGGGAGCGAACAGGATCACCCGCCACCAGGCCAGCCCGGCGGCGGTGCCGTCGCCGGCCCGTTCCAGCGCCAGAGCGAGGTTGCCAAGCGTGCCGAGGTCGCCCGGCCGGCGCTGGAGCGCCAGCCGAAGATGCGCCACTGCGTCGGCCGGACGGTCGAGCGCCAGGGCCGCCAGCCCCATGTTGCTGGTTGCCGCCGGGTCGCCGGGTCGCAGGCGCAAGGCCCGGCCGGCGGCACGCTCCGCCTCGGCGGCATGGTTGGGGTCACGCAAGGCCTCGGCCGACAGGGCGGTCCAGGCCTCCGCCAGCGCCGGGTCGAGGGCGAGCGCCCGTTGGAAGAAGGGCAGGCCGTCGCTGCCCAGCGCCTGCCGCGCCAGCCCGGCATTGGCCCACAGCCCGGCATGGAAGGGGGCGAGGCTGAGGGCCGCGTCGGTCGCCTCCATCGCCTCAAACGCGGCGCCGCGGGACAGGCGCAGGGCGCCGAGATTGCCGAGCGCCTCGACATCGTCGGGGGCTAGCATGGCGGCGGACAACCAGTCGGCCTCGGCGTCGGCCAGGGCGCCCATCTCCTGATGGGCCTGGGCGCGGCGCTTGTGGCGGTCGGCGGTCGGCTCTACCGCAATGGTGCGGCTCAGTAGGGTGGCGGCGATGTCGGGACGGCCAGCCTGATGCCCGAGCAGCGCGTAACCCTCCAGCGCCGCCGGCACCTCGCCGTTCTGGTCGAGGATGCGCTGATAGGCCTTCTCCGCCTCGGGCCAGCGGCCGGACTCGTGGAGAGTGCGCGCTTCGGCCAGCCACTGCTCGACGGGGAGAGCGGGGACCAGCCGGCGGAGGTCCGCCGCCATGCGGGCCAGAAGGTCGGCCAACCCCTCGCCGGGGCGCGTGCTCCACAGCCGCATCGACGGGAACCAGGGACGCACACCGCTGCCGAGTGCCGTCCAGTCGCCGGCATGGCCGAAGCGCCAGACCGGCACCCCCAGCGCGCCCGCCATCTCGCCGACCGAACTCGCCACCGTCACCACGAGGTCGAGACTGGCGATCAGTGCGGCGACGCCCTCCAGGTCGTTCTTCAGGTCGGTGCCGGGCCAACGGTGGATGCGCAGGCCCAGCTCGGCTTCAGCCGCGGCGATCTCCGCCTCACGCCCGTCATATTGCAGGGTGACCGGGATCAGGCCGGGCAGGGTCAGCAGCGGCGCCCAGTCGGCGAGCGCGGTGTAGGAGGCCTTGCGCTCCCCCAACATGTTCTGGCTGCCCCAGCAGATGCCGACGCGCAAACCCGGCCCCAATGCAGCCAGCCGCTCGGCCCATTCCATTGCACGCGCCGGGTCGGGCGCCAGCCAGGACGGTCGGGCGGGAAAGTCGGCCAGGGTCGGGCGCAGCAGCCGGGGAAGCGAGCCAAACGGCAGATGGCTGTCGGCGTCTTTCGGGTCCGCGGTCTCCGCCCGCACCGTGATGCCGGGCAGGGCGCGCCCGACCAGCCCGGTCAGCCGGGCATCAACCTCCACCACCAGCGCCGCCGGCCCCAGCCTTGCGGCGAGGTCGGGCAGGGCGGTGCCGAACATCAGCTCGTCGCCCAGCCCCTGCTCGCGCCAGACCAGAACACGCCGGCCGGCCGCGCCGTCCCAGGGCGGCAAGGCGATGTTGCGCCCGGCGGACACCCGGCGGGAGGCGAAGCGGGCTTCATATTCGTCCCATCCCTCCGCCAGCCGGCCGCGGCCGAGCAGCCGCAGGGCGAGGTTCCAGCGGGCCAGCGCGAAGCCGGGGGCATGGACGAGAGCGTTGCGATAGAGCGCCTCCGCCTCCTCGCCGCGCCCCTGCGCCTCGCGCAGCAGGGCAAGATTCACCATCGTCTCGGCATCGCCGGGGGCGAGTCGCAGCGCTTCCAGATGCGCCGCCTCGGCTTCGCCGGTGCGGCCGGTCTCCTTCAGCACGACGCCGAGGTTGGTCAGGGCGGTGGCATGGCCGGGGTCGAGCCGCAGGGCATGGCGCAGCGCCGTTTCCGCCTCGCCATAGTCGTCCTGCGCCCGCAGCAGCGTGCCGAGATTGGCCCAGGCTTCGGCATAGCCGGCGTCGAGGTCGAGCGCGCGGCGGTAATGGGCGGCGGCCTCCGCCAGCCGGTCCTGATCCTGCAGGGCGCTGCCCAGGCTGTTGTGTGCCTCCGCATAAGCCTCGCGCAGGGCGAGCGCGCGGCGGTATTCCGCCTCCGCCTCCGCCAGCCGGCCCAGCGCGTGGAGGGCGAGGCCGAGGTTGGCATGCTGCTCCGCCATCTTCGGGCGCCGGGCGATGGCCTGCCCGATCAGGCGGACGGCGTCGGCATCCTGCCCGCGCTGGTGGTGCAGCACGCCCAGCAGGTGCAGCGCGTCAGCGTTGCCGCCGTCGACCGCCAGCATGGCGCGATAGCCGCGCTCCGCCCCGTCCAGGTCGCCGGCGCGGTGGTGGGCCAGCGCCTCGCGCAGGAGGGCGGCCAGTCTGGTGAAGACGGCTCTGGCGGGGGCTGCGGGTGGCGGCATGAGCGAGGGGCGCCAAGGGAAGGAACGGGCCATTTCGATAGCATGATTCGGCCGGGCGGCGCGCAGGCAAAATCCCGGAGGCAAATAAGGGGACTGGCATGCCAATCTTCATTCTGTATACTTGCGAATAATTCAGCCCGAACCCGGCTTTGTCGATCGATCTCCATCCAAAAGGCGTATATCTTGAGTAAGACTGCAATCATCGTCGACGACAGCAAGCTTTCGCGCATGCATGTGCGCGCCATGGTCTTGCGCAACAAGCCCGACTGGTCGGTGGTCGAGGCGGCGAACGGTGACGAACTCTTCAAGACGTTGCAGGACACGCCGGTCGATGTTGCGATCATCGACTACAACATGCCCGGCGACAACGGCGTGGACACCGCGGCCAAGCTGCGTCAGAGCCACCCCGACGTCCACATCGCCATCATCACCGCCAACGCCCAGGACGCGGTGGTGTCCGGCATCCGCGCGGTCGGCGCCGCCTTCATGCCCAAGCCGCTGGAGGAGGAACAGGTCGCCCGCTTCCTGAACTCCACCGCCCTGCCGCCGCGCCGGCCCGCCCAGGCTTCTCAGGAGTGACCGCAGCCCCCATGCTGAGCGAGCTGGAGCGCGACGCGCTGGCCGAGTTGGGCAACATCGGCATCGGCCGAGCCTCGACGGCGCTCGGCCGCATGCTGGGCGGGCTGGTCACCCTGTCGGTCCCGTCGGTGGAGATGGTGCCGCCGGACGAGGTGGCCGGGCTGCTGGACCGGGCGCTGACGCCGCCGCTGGTGGGCATTTCGGAAACGCTGGGCGGCCTGTTCGCCGGATGCGCCCTGCTGGTCTTCCCCCAGGCCGGCAGCCTGTGCCTGGTGCGCGCCGCCCTGCCGTCCGACGTACCGGCGGAGGATGCTCCCGAGCTGGAGGACGAGGTCCTGGCGGAGCTGGGCAACGTCGTGCTGAACAGCGCGCTGGCCCTGGTCGCCAACCTGCTGGGCGAAGCGGTCGAAACCGGCCTGCCGGCGGTGTTCCGCGGCGGTGCGGCGGAGATCCTGCGGGGATGTTCGGGGGCGGCTCCGACCGCGGACGGCGCCGCGGTGCTGTTCCACATCGACCTGCGCACGACCCTGCCGGGCGGCGACGGGGCGGCGGTGGCGGGCCGGGTGGTCCTGCTGCTCGACGCCGGCTCCGCCGGGGCGCTGCAGGCGACGCTCGGCCGCTACATCGGGCGGCTGGTGGCGTAACGGCAACAAGAACAACCGGCTGGAAAGGCGGGTAAGGACCATGGCACTCATCAAGAAGACCAAGATCGACACTGCGCAGACCGCCCGGAGCAAGCCCGGCGCCGCCGGCGATCCGGATCGGTCCGCCGCCGGATCCGTGACCGCCACGACCGAAACCGCGGCGGCGGCCGCCACGCCGGGCGCGCCGC
>NZ_LGQY01000155.1:0-30560 GCF_003116065.1 Azospirillum sp. TSO5
CCCGGCGTGGGAGCCCATCATCGTCTTCCCCCCCTGCGCCGCCACCGCCGTATTGGCGGGAAGGTCGATGCGGGCCGCGGTGGAGTCGACCTCCGGTCCCTCGTGCCGCAGGGCCTTCAGCAGGCGGCGGATGCCGTTGTCATTCTCCGCCGATCCGAAGAAGACGGGCACGATCAAATCGTCGGCCAGTTCGTGCGCCAGCGTCTGGTACAGCTCGGTGCTGTCGGGGGCCATGTCCTCCAGCAGCTTTTCCAGCAGGCCGTCGTCGAAATCGGCGGCCGATTCCAGCATCGCCTGCCGCGCCTCCGCCTCCCAGTCGCGGGCGCTGTCGGGCAGGGCCACCAGTTCGGACGGCTTGTGCGGGTTGAAGCGCCAGGCGCGTTCGCTGACCAGATCGACCAACCCGGTGATCTGGCCGTTCTCGCGCAGCGGCACCTCGCGCAGCACCAGCTTGCGGGCCGAGACCTCCTGATAGGCGGCGACGACGTCGCGCACGCGCAGGTCGCCCAGCGAGTCGATCTTGTTGATGAACAGCAGATGCGGGATGCGGTGGTCGTCCAGCATCTTGAACAGCGGGGCCAGCAGCACCGCCTTCTCCGGCGCGGCCTCCGCCACCACGACGGCGATGTCGGCGGCCATCAGCGCCGCCTGCGCCTCCCCCGTCAACTCCACCGAGCCGGGGCAGTCCAGGATCGACCAGCGCTCTCCCAGGTAGTCGAAGGAGGCGACGTTCAGCTCGGTGCTCATCGACCGGGCCTTCGCCTCCGGCGAATTGTCGCCCACGGCGTTGCCGTCGCGCACGCTGCCCTTGCGGGTGACGGCCCCAGCGGCGAACAGCAGGCTTTCCAGCAGCGTCGTCTTGCCGGCGAGATAGGGGCCGACCAGCGCCGCGCAACGCGCCGTCCGGATTTGCGTATGCGGCATTCACACCTCCCGTGGAAGCTTCGGGCTGTCGTGACCGGGGACGGCCCCCCCGATCACCATCTGGGCCGGAGTTGGGCCGCCGGCGCCGGCCGCCGGGGCGGCCCGTTCGCGTGTGGCTCTTCAGACAAGTCCGTTTGAAAACTCGCACTTCCAGAAACTGGCACTTCCAGAAGACAGGCACGTCCGGATCGGGGGGCGGCGGACGCGTGGCGGAAACGCGCATCGGGTCCGGGGCCGGCGGAGCGCCCGCATCGGACCTCCGATGCTCCACCCGAACGGCGCGGCTGTCGATGGAAAAAAGGGGCGGCAAACCGTCACGCGCGAAGCGGCAGCTCGGCCAATGCGTCGATTGGCCGCAACGAACGGCACCCGGCCCATCCGCTCGCCTCCGACAGCGCCAACCGACCGTCTAAGGCGTTCAAACTAAACGGAATACCGCCTGCAGCTGCGTCATACGATAAATCGTTCGTAATATTGCTATGTTGCAACGCAATATGAGCGCGCCGAAATGTAGCGGACAAACGCATGAAACCTTCTGCTAGTAGCCTCCGGTGATAATGGCCGCGCGATTAAGGCGATGACGGCCGGATAACAATCGATGGGGCGCCCGGCGTCCGCCGTCCGCCCCCCATTCCTTGGGGAAAGAGCACATGCGCCTGTGGTTTCGTTTGCTGGCGGTCGTCCTGATTGCCGTCGGGACAGCCGTTTCGGTCCCTCTGTCCACTTCCGCCGTCGCCCAGGATGCCAAGCCGACGCAGGAGGACGCCAAGTCGATCACCCTGAAAGCGGCGGACCTGATCGCCGCACAGGGTCTGGACGAGGCCGCCAAAACCTTCAACGCCGAAGGCCCGTTCAAGCACGGAGAGATCTACGTCAACGTCATCGACTTCGCCGGCGTCTGGAAGGTGTATCCGCCGCGCCCGGCCGGTGTCGGCCAGAGCGTCATCAACGTCAAGGACCCGGACGGCCGCTTCATCGTCCAGGACGTGCTGGCCGTCGCCAAGGAGAAGGACGAGGGCTGGGTCGAGTATCGCTGGCTGAACCCCGCCAGCAACAAGATCGAACCGAAGATCACTTACGTGAAGCGCGTGCCCGGCCAGGATCTGGTCGCCTATGTCGGCATCTACAAGTGAATGCTGCCGCATAGGGCGGTGATCGACCGGCAGAGCTGTTGGGGGTGAGCATGAACGGCGGTGTCTTTGCGCGTCTGTCGGGCCTGTCGGTGGCGGGCCGGGTCTTCGCGGCTCCCCTGATGGGGATCGTCCTGACGGTGGCGGCGCTGGTGCTGGCCGACCGCCAGTCGGAGCAGGCGCTGGGTGCCGTGGACGGCATCCACCGTGAGGCGGCAGAGCGGCTGGGCCGGATCGACCGGCTGGTCGCGATCGCCTATGTCATCCACAGCGACGTGTCTCGGCATCTGGCCTTGTCCGGCTCCGGCATCGAAGAGGCGAAGCTGCAGGCCATGCGCGACGCCATCGCCGCCAACCTGGGCAAGGCGCGCACAGGCATCGCGGAACTGCGCGCATTGCCGCTGGCCGAGACGGAGCGGGCGATGCTGGACGAGGTGTCGGCGCGGGTCGGCGCCTATGCCAAGGCGGTCGAAGAGATGAACCAGATGGCGGCCATCGACCGCCTGATCGGCATCCCGATGATGGCCCACACCGACGACCAGTTCGCCGCCCTGACCGCCAAGGTGATGGAGACGCAGGAGGCCATCGGCCGCTCCACCGCCGCCGCCACCCAGGCCACCCGCGATGCCGCGGCCTCCGCCCGCCGCGACTTCGCGCTGGTGATGGCCGGTCTGCTGGCGGCGATGATGGCGGCCGGGCTGCTGCTGGCGCGGTCCATCACCCGGCCGCTGCAGCGGCTGTCGAGCAACACGGCCGATCTGGCCGCCGGAAAGCTCGACACCGCGGTCGAGGGCGGCTGGATGCGCAACGAGATCGGCGCCATGGCCCGTGCGCTGGAGGTGTTCCAGACCAACGCGCGCGAGGTGGAACGGCTGACCGCCGACCAGCAGCGCCAGAAGGCGGAGGCCGAGGCGGAAAAGCACCGCGCCATCCGGGAACTGGCCGACCTGTTCGAGGCCCGCGTGGCGGAGGTCGTGCAGCAGGTGGGGGCCGGCGCCCATCAGGTGCGCAGCAACGCCGCCGGCATGCTGGAACGCGCCAACAGCGCCAACCGGCAGGCCGCCACCGTCGCCGCCGCCAGCGCCCAGGCGGGGAGCAGCGTCCAGACGGCTGCCACCGCGACGGAAGAGATGTCGGCCTCCATCGCGGAGATCGGCGGTCAGGTCCGCCGCTCCTTCGACATGGTGCGCGGCGCCGTGCGGGCGGTGGAGGAGACCAACGCCCATGTCGTCGGCCTGTCCGACGCCGCCAACCGCATCGGCGAGATCGTCGGCCTGATCAATTCCATCGCCGCCCAGACCAACCTGCTGGCGCTGAACGCGACCATCGAGGCGGCGCGGGCGGGCGAGGCCGGCAAGGGTTTCGCCGTGGTGGCGAGCGAGGTGAAGAGCCTCGCCACCCAAACCGCCAAGGCGACCGAGGAGATCGGGACCCAGATCACCTCGATGCAGCAGGTGACCGGGGCCGCCGTCGCCGCCATCAAGGGGGTGGGCGAGACGGTGGTCGGCATCGACGAGATCGTCGGCTCCATCGCCGGTGCCATGGAACAGCAGGCCGCCGCGACGGAGGAGATCACCCGCAACGTGCAGGAGGCCGCCGCCGGCACCGCCGAGGTCTCGCAGACCATCGCGACGGTATCGACCAGCGCCGGGGAGACCGGCACCGCCGCCGGCGAGGTCCTGCGCGCCGCCGAACTGCTGGACGGTCAGGCATCGACGCTGAACCGCGAGGTGACGCACTTCATCGGCCGGCTGCGGGCGGGCTGAGGGGAAACTGGCCGGAGTCGCATCACCCATCCTCGACGATGGGGCGTGAAGTTTGGTCGCATCAGACTTGAAACGATCCGCCTGCGCCCAAGCTGTTGTCCCGGGACCGCGGGGCGGCGGCCGCTGACGGCTGCGCCAATGCCGGGGTATAATGCAGGACCCAACAAGAAGGATCGAAGAATGAAAATCGACATCGGGATCTCGGACGCAGACCGCAAATCCATCGCCGAAGGGCTGAACAAGGTTCTGGCCGACACCTTCGCGCTCTACATCAAAACCCATTCGTTCCACTGGAACGTCACCGGGCCGATGTTCAACACGCTCCACACCATGTTCATGACCCAGTACACGGAGCTATGGACCGCGCTGGACGAGATCGCGGAGCGCATCCGCGCCCTGGGCTATCCGGCGCCGGGCAGCTTCTCGCAGTTCGCGCAGCTGGCCTCGATCAAGGAAGAGGCGGGCGTTCCCAAGGCGAACGACATGATCCGCCAGCTGGTCGAAGGCCACGAGGCCGCCGCCCGCACCATCCGCAGCGTCTTCCCGCTGGCCGAACAGGGCAGCGACGAGCCGACCGCCGACCTGCTGACCCAGCGCCTGCAGATCCACGACAAGACCGCCTGGATGCTGCGCAGCATGCTGGAATAGTCGCGGGCACCGTCGCACGGCGGTTCACGACTGAGGCTCAGGGGCCTCCCCGTCCGACAGGATGGGGAGGCTCTTTTAATTTCAGTGGGGCCGTTTCAGGCGGGTGGTGCCCTAGGCCGCCGTCTTGGCGCGCTGGCGGGCCGGCTGTTCGGGAATGGTCAGGGTGAAGATGGTGCCGCCATCACGCTCGATCTTCAGCGTGGCGCCGGCCTGATGGGACAGCGCCTGCACCAGATTCAGGCCGAGGCCGCTGCTGGAACCGCCGCGCCCGGGACGCTTGTGCTGGCTCGGCATGCCGGCGGGCAACCCGACGCCGTCGTCGCGCACGATGAGCCGCATGCCGGCCTCGCCACGCTCCAGCATCACGCGGACGGTGCCGGGATGCCCGTGCGGGAAGGCGTGCAGCAGCGCGTTCGACACCAGCTCGCTGGTGGCGATGGCCAGCGGCGTGGCGCGGTCGGCGTCGACGATCCAGTCCTGCGCCTCCAGCTCCAGCCGGGCGGCGGTCGGATTGTCGGAGCGGACCAGCCCGTCGCACATCTGGCGCAGCGCGTCGGCGAAGTTGATGTGCGCCGGCTCGTCGGAGCGGTGGAGCAGCTCGTGCAGCAGGCTCATGGTCTGGATGCGGCGCAGGCTCTCGTCGAAGCCGCGGCGGGCCTGCTCGTCGATGCGGGCAGCCTGCAGGCGCAGCAGGCTGCAGATGACCTGAAGGTTGTTCTTCACCCGGTGCTGAACCTCCTTCAGCAGGACCTCCTTGTCGGTCACCGCCGCCTCCAACTGGGCGTTGGCGCGCTCCAGCTGGGCGGTGCGCTGGTGGACATGCTCCTCCAGCGTGTCGTAGGCGTGCTGCAGGGCGTCCTCGGCCTCGCGCTCGCGCCGGGCTCGCTGGATGGCGAGGGCGCCGATCACCGCGACCGTGGCGCAAGCCGCAGCGGCGAAGGCGGCGTAGATCCACAGCCGCTCGCTCCAGCGACGCAGAACGCTGCCGGTGGCGATGGTCACCATGGCCGACAGGCCGGTGTCGCCCACCGGGCGGGTGACGACGATATCGTCGGCATGGCTGGCGGTGTCGTCTCCCGCATTGCCGCCTATGATGCCGCCGCCCTCCGGCTCGCGCAGCAGCGGAGTGCCGTCCGGCTGCAGGATGGCGATGCTGTGGCCATAGCCGACGTCGAGCGAGCGGTAGACGTCGCGGAAGGCCCGCGCGTCCAGTCCGGCAACCGCCCAGCCCCGCGGCGCGTCGCCTGCCGCACCCGGCAGGGGGCGCGCCAGGGTGATGACCGACCGTCCGCCCGAACCTCCGCCCATCTGCCCGCCCATCCGCCCGATACCGATGGCCATGGCGTCCGGCTTCAGTGCCGGCCGGGCGCCGCCCGGCGCCGCCTCGGGCAGGCTCGACAGCCGCAGCGCACCCGACGGGTCGCGGATCTCCAGCCCGACCACATGGGGGGCGCTGGCCGCCAGCAGGGCCATGCGGTCGCGCGTCGCCGCATCGTCGGGCAGCGGCGTCCCGGCCGGACCGGCCAGCGTCGCCGTCTGGGTCAGCAGCAGGTCCCCCGACTCGATCAGCCGGGCGGCATGCTCCGCCGCCAGAAGTCCGATGTTGCCGGCGACGCCGGTCGCCTGCTGGACCGCCTCGTCGCGGTCACGCCAGGCGAAGACCGCCGACAGCCCGATGGTCAGCAGAACCGCGGCGGTGCAGGCAATCAGGACCAGCGCCGAACCGGGCAGCCGGTAGAGCGGGGAGGAATGGGAACGCAGCGCGCGCAACGGCATCGTTTCGGAAACCATGTGGGGATACGGCCACTTCTTGCTTAGCCGGAAACGGTAACACCGCCCGGCGGGTGACGGTTCCGCCGAACGCTACCCGTGTTGAAGCGGCAGCGGCCACCACCTATTGTGGGGTGCCGACAAAGTCATCCCGCATTGGTAGGGCTGGGGCGGAGCTTGAAGCGGCAAGGAGGGGTAGGTTTTATGCGGATCGACGGGACGGCCTATCACACCATCCGGCCGGACGGACGAGGCATCGCCGCCCTCTACGCCATCGATGTCACGCCGGCCCGGCGGGTGACCGGACGGCCGGAGCCAATTCCGAAGCGGGGTTGAAGGGAAGAACGGTCAGGGGCGGCGGTCGGCCAACAGCCGCCGCCACAACGGCCGGCCCAGCAAGCGCGGCCTGTCTTCCGCATTCTTGGCGTCAAGCCACTGGTCGGCCAATTCACGGACCTGCCAGTCACCGAGATAACGCTCGCAATCGATGGCGGTGTAGAGTCGAACCCGCTCTTTTCCCAGCCTTTCGAAATAGGCAAGCGTTCTTTGGCGGTCGATGTCTTCCATAGGCCCCAATGAAGCGGAGATTGCGGAACGTCCAGTTCTGACGGCCGACGATCCATCGGATATTGGAAGAAGCCTGTCACCCGCGCAACTGTCCGTTCGTCGCTTTCCCATCCCCCGGAAGGAGAATGGACCGTCTCCTATCGATGGTCGGCATTGAGTCGGCCGGTGTGGATGATGTCGCCGGACAGCGGGATGCCGGCTTCCGCCGCCGCGCGTTCCAACGAAGCGCGGTCGGGCCAAGAGAGCCGCCCGCCGACTTCCGCCAAGGCGCCCTGCCGCCGGATCACCCACAAGCCGGTAAACGCCATTTCGATGATGCGCCCCATTTGTGCATCGGGCGACGTTGCGGATGGCTGGCGAGTTGGTCCGCCCCTGTTCAAGTCCCTGTCGCTGATCGTCATCTCTGGTCTTCCCTGTGCCGGCTTTTTGCTGCGGAGTGTCCATGCACCCACGCCTACAGCCGATCTCTGTGTCCCAAATGCTCATGTTTCGGAGCCGAAAAGACGTACTAGACAATCCACAATGATTTTTCATCGTGAAATTTGCGTCTCTTTGTAATGACTCGCACACAATTTATGCAGTCTTGCTAAACAATTAGGTAACCATATAAAACAAATGGAATTAGTACCCGCATACTTTGGCAGTCCCGGCCACCTGAACTTCACCGCCATCTTCGGCGACTTTGGAACTCCAAAGGCGGGGGGATGCTCCGTCCGGATAGTGCGGATACCTCGAAATGGTCACAGCACCGGACGGCGGCGCGCACCAAACATAAGCTTGACCGCCCAGCCTTGCCCAACGACGCGGCATCGGCGGCGGTCCCTCATGTTGCCGTGCCTATGCTTGAAGGAAGAGACCGATGAAGACCACCACGCGGACATTCACCACCGGGGCGACGGCGCTGCTGATTTGCGCGACCCTGCTCGGCGGCTGTTCGAACCTGAATCATCGCGAGAACCGCGCGCTGACCGGCGGCGCCATCGGTGCGGCGGGCGGTGCGGCCATCGGCGCCGTCACCGGCGGCAGCGCGATCTATGGCGGCCTGCTGGGCGGTGCCGCCGGCGCCGCGGTCGGCGCATTGACGGCGGATGAGGGCAAGCACCGCCGTTAAAAAGGGGCCGTTAGGGAATAAGGGGGGCAGGACCGTCGATCCGGCCCCCTTCCCTTCCTATTCCTCCTCGTCGTCCTCGAACTGGTCGAGGCTCAGCGAACGGACTTCGGTGCTGGGGTTCGGCGCCGGTGGAGCGGGCGGCGGCATGTTGGCCGGCCGGGCCGCAGCCGGTCGGGCGACGGCACGGCCGGGCGGCATATGGGCGTTGGGCCCCTTCAACGGACTGTTCAGCGTGCCGCGCGGGCCGATGCTGGGTTCGTCGCCGAAATCGGGCAGCGGCGGAATGCGATCCATCACGCGGCGGATCAGGGCGGCGATGCGGTCGGCCTCGGCGCGCAGGGCCTGTCCCCGCTCCCCCTCATAGAGCGGATCGTCAAGGAACTTGCGGATCTCCAGCACACCGCGCAGTTCCACCCCGCACATCTCGTGGGTGCCGATGGGCAGCGCCTTCACCCGCGCGAAGCTGGCGAAGAAGCCGGCGCTGCCCTCCACGAACTGGACCACCATGCGGGCGTGCAGACGCTCCAGCGCGGTGGTCATGGGATCGATCAGATCCTCCATCTCCTCCGGTGCCGCATCCAGCCGCTCCTGCGTCAGGGCGGCCAGCGCGAAGAAGTCGCGCACCCGCCGGCTGAAGCGGCGATAGCGGGCAAGCCCGCCGACCGACACCCGCTCGCGCGCCGTCTGCGCCAACTCCGCCGACTGCTTCAGCATGGCGTCGAGCCGCATCAGCAGCGTCGCGATCTCGCGCTGCCTCTGGGCCGCGCTGCGGCCGGGCGTGGGCGCCGGCGGGGCTGCCGGGCGGCGGGGTGGGTTGGAACGCATCATGCCGGTACGGGTAATGGTCAGCGGGCGGTGCGGACGGTGACGGACTTTTGCCCGCCCTCGCGCATCACCGTCAACTGCACCGGCGTGCCGACGCGCAGAAGACCGATGCGGTTGCGGAAATCGGTGGCGCTGCGCACCGGCCGGCCGTCGACCGCGATCACCACGTCGCCGCTGCGCAAGCCGCCGCTGTCGGCCGGCGAGCCGCGTTCGATCTTGGCGATCAGCGCGCCCTCGTCGCCCTTCAGGCTCATGCTTTCCGCAAGGTCGGGCGTCAGGTCCTGGATGGCCACGCCCAACCGGCCGCGCCGCACCTCGCCATACTCGCGCAGTTGTTCCATCACCGACCGCACGATGCTGACCGGTACGGCGAAGCCGATGCCGACCGAGCCGCCGGCCGGGCCGATGATGGCCGTGTTGATGCCGATCAGCTCGCCCTGGAAATTGACCAGCGCGCCGCCGGAATTGCCAGGATTGATCGAGGCGTCGGTCTGGATGAAGTCCTCGTACCCCTCGATCTTCAGCCCGCTGCGGCCGAGTGCGGAAACGATGCCGGAGGTCACCGTCTGCCCCAGCCCGAACGGGTTGCCGATGGCGACGACGAAGTCGCCGACCTGTGAGCGGTCCGAGTCGCCGAGCGGCAGCGCGGTCAGCCCGTCGGCCTTGATCTGCAGCAGGGCGATGTCGGTGGCGGCGTCGCGGCCGATCAGCTTGGCGCGCAGGCGGCGGCGGTCCTTCAGGGTGACGGCGATCTCCTGCGCGTTCTCCACCACATGGTTGTTGGTGACGACATAGCCGTTGCGGGCGTCGATGATCACGCCCGACCCGGCGCTGACCTGCGGACGGGACTGCGGCATTTGGTCCGGCATGTTGAAGAAGCGGCGGAAGAAGGGGTCGCGCAGCAGCGGATTTTCCGCCTGGGGCGCCTGGCTCAGCACCGAGATGTTCACGACGGCCGGCGTCACCTGCTCCAGCATCGGGGCGATGGTGCCGCCGCCGACCGCGCCCAGAGGCAGTGCCGCCGCCGCGGGCGAGGCACCGAGGCCGATGGCAGAACCGAGCCGGCCCAACGCCGAGTCGGCCGGGGCGACCAGCGCGCCGCCGGTCACCGCCGCCAGTCCGACCGCCGCAGCAAACACCACCGGACGCACCGCCCTCTTCATGGCCTTATTCCTTTCTTGCTGGGAATTTCTTGTCGAGATCGTCGCTGGATCGGGCTGATTTGGGACAAAAAGGAAGGCGGTTCAAGGTTGTCCACCCTCTGTCCGCCCCGTTGCGGCGATGATAGCGCGGCGACGGCGGAAACTCCCGGTAAAGAAATTGGGTGGTATAGGACAGGGTCGGCGCAGCCCCCGGACATGCCGGGGAGGCGCGGCTGTCGAAAACGGGTTGAGCGCTATGAGCGGCGGGTCACTGCTCGAACTGACCGAGCAAGAGTATCTGCAGATGGAAGAGGCCCTGTCGCAGACGGCGCGGGGGCGGGCCTTCCTGCGCATGCGCGACCGGCGCAGCCGTGTCGTCGCCTCCGACGAGTTCCACCGGCTGGTCGACAGACTGGAAGGTCAGGTCGACCGGCTGAGCGGCACATCGTCCAGCGCCTTCACGTCCTTCGCCCCCGGCGAGGACCCGCGCATCCAGCAGGAGCTGACCGCCATCACCCAGGTGGTGCGCGAGGCGCGCAGCGACATCGCGGCCCTGAAGGCGACCGACACCGGGTCCAACCGCATCGAGGCGGCGACCGGCGAGCTGGACGAGATCGTCGCCGCCACCGAACGCGCCACCACCGACATCCTGAACGCGACGGAGAAGATTCAGGAAATCACCATGTCGATCCCGCGCGACGACGCCGATCTGGCCGAACGGATCGACGCGATCGAGGCGTGGTGCATCGAGATCATGACCGCCTGCTCCTTCCAGGATATCACCGGCCAGCGCACCACCAAGGTCGTCAACACGCTGCGCTACATCGAAGAGCGCGTGAACACGATGATCGAAATCTGGGGCGTCGAGCGGCTGGCCGTCGCCCCCGAGCAGCACCATGGCGAGGTGGCCTCGCACCGCAAGCTGGGCGACACCCGCCCCGACGCCCATTTGCTGAACGGTCCGCAGCTGGGCGGGCCGGAGGTCAGCCAGGACGCCATCGACGCGCTGTTCGACAGCGTACCGGAAGTGGCGGAACGGGCGGAGCCGCTGCCAGCCGACGTGGCGCCCTCCCCACCTCCGCCGCCGCCCCCACCCCCTGTCGCGAAGCCGGCCCCGCCGCCGCCCCCGCCGCCCGCCGATTCCGGCGGCGGCGATGGCGGCGGCCAGATCTCGCAGGCCGACATCGACGCCCTGTTCGCGTGACCGGCCATGGCGCAAGACGGCAAATCCCGCATCCGCCTGACCCAGGACCAGCTCGACCGCGTGTGCGAGCGCCATGTCCGATTCGCCGAGGGCCGCCCGAACGGCGCCCGTGCCAACCTGCCCTTCTTCGACCTGTCCGGCCTGTCGCTGGCCGGCCGTAACCTGACCGGCGCCCATCTGGCCGGTGCCATCCTGCGTGACGCCGACCTGCGCGGCGCGGTGCTGGACCATGCCGACCTCTATGGCGCAGACCTGCGCGGGGCGGACCTGTCGGAGGCGCGGCTGTTCCGCACCGACATGCGCGGCGCCAACGTCCGCGGCGCCCGGCTGGACGGCGCCACCATGGTGGAGGTCGACCTGCGCGACGGCAGCATGGTCAACCGCAACAGCGCGGGCGAGCTGAAGGTGGTGGGCTTCGACCCCGGCCCGGCCGACATGGCGTCGGCCCGGCTGACCAACGCTGACATGGCGCGGGCCAAGCTGTCGGGCAGCTTCGCGCGGGCGGCCGACTTCACCAACACCCGGCTGGCCGGCGCCCGGCTGGACCGCACCGACCTGCGCGACGCCAACTTCTCCGGCGCCGACCTGCGCGGTGCCGACCTCAACGGTTCCGACCTGCGCGGCGCCATCCTCGACGGGGCCAGCCTGGATCAGGACGGGCTGGAACAGGCGATCCGCACCGACGAGCAGGCGCAGGCCGCCCGGCAGACGCCGCCCCAGGCTCCGGCGCCCGAGCCCGAACCCGAGGAGACGACGGCCGACGAGTTGCCGGCCCTGCCGGTCGACCAGCTGGACAGCATGCTGCGCCAGCACATGATCTGGCTGGGCACCAGCGGCAAGCAGGGCTGCCAACTCGACCTGACCGGGCTGAACCTGGAGGGAGCCGACCTGACCGGCAAGATCCTGACGCTGGCCAAGGGCAGCGGCGCCCGGCTGCGCCACGCCCGGCTGAACGGCGCCCAGCTGCAGGCCGCCCAGTTCGACGGCGCCGACCTGCGCTCCGCCGATCTCAGCCGCGCCGATCTGCGCGGGGTGAAGCTGGACCGCGCCATCCTGATCGACAGCCGGCTGGACGGCGCCAATCTGGGCATGCTGCTGGTCAGCGCCGGGGCCAAGGTGATGCGCGCGTCGCTGGTGCGGGCACGGCTTGCCGGCGCCTCGCTGATGCAGACCAACCTGAAGGGCAGCGACCTGACCCTGGCCGACCTGACCGGCTGCGACCGCTCGTCGGCGGTGCTGGAGGGAGCCATCCTGGAGGGGACGCGGCTGGGCGGCGCCTGAACCCGCATCGGGTTTTCTTTCGCGAAGCCGTTGATTGCTTTCAAATTTCCGTCACGATCCATGCTGGAGATTGCTGCGCATACCTTCGGCCGACACCAGATCATTGGGGGCAGAACGCCTGCCACCGTCCGGAAAAACGATTGTGTCGTAACGGCTTAGCACGACGGGTGGGGCTTGACGCCTCATGCGGCCGGTGGCACGCTGCTGTCCAAGCGCGGCGCGGCCCGACCATAAGCGCCCGCATCGAATGGGGGAACGTCAACGATCATGACCAAGTCGGAACTGATCCAACGGCTGGCGGAGCGGAACCCGCACCTGTACCAGCGCGACATCGAGAAGATCGTCGGCACCATCTTCGACGAGATCACCGAAGCGCTGGCACGCGGCGACCGGGTGGAGCTGCGCGGCTTCGGCGCCTTCTCCATCAAGAAACGGGACGCGCGCACGGGTCGCAACCCCCGGACCGGAGAATCGGTTGACGTCGGCGAGAAATGCATTCCTTTCTTCAAGACCGGCAAGCAGCTTCGCGAGCGTCTGAACACGGAGTGAGCGCCGGCCCGGCCATTCTCCCTGCCGTATATCTCAAGGAACCTTCGCCTTGCGCCATATTTCCTGGATCGTCACCATTCCCGTGGCCCTCGTCGCGATCCTGTTCGCGATCTCCAACCGCGGGATCGTGACGCTGTCGCTGTGGCCGCTGCCCTTCACGCTCGCCACGCCGGTCTATCTGGCCACGCTGGTGGCGCTGGTGCTGGGCTTCCTGGCCGGCGGCTTCGTCGTCTGGAACAGCCAGCGCCGCCATCGCCGCCGCGCCCGCCGCGAGGGCAACCGCGTCCTGTATCTGGAGCGTGAACTGAAGGAGGCGCAGGCCCGCGCCGCCGCCGCCGAAAAGCGTCTGGCCGAGAGCACCCGCCCGGTTTCCGGTCCGGTCTCCGGCACTCTGCCCGGCTCCGCCCTGCCGGTCCCGGCCGCCGAGAACAACGCGCCGACCGTCCACTGAGCGTCGCCAGTCGCAGGGCTCCCCCTCCCCGCGCTTGTACAGTTCGGGGGCGGGACAGGATGCCGGTCGGCGGAAGGGGGTTCCATGCGCACCGTCAGCGGCGCCGAGCTTCGATCCGTTCTGCACCACCGCATGCTGATCGAGCGCCTGCGGCAGACCTTCCGCGCCGGCGTGGAGTCCCCGCCGGCCCATCGGCACCGCGTCGAGACCTACGGCACCGGTGACGCCGCGCTGCTGATCGCCCCCGCCTGGGAGGTCAATCAGGCGATCGGGGTGCGGATCGACAGCGTCTTTCCCGACAATGCCGGCAGCGACCTGCCGCAGACCCAGGGCGTCTATCTGCTGGTCGACGGCAAGACCGGCGTGCCGCAGGTGCTGATGGACTCCTCCGCTACGCTCGGCCGGCGCAGCGGCGCGGCATCCTCGGCGCTCGCCGCCTCCTATCTGGCGCGGTCGGATGCGGAGCGGATGCTGGTGGTCGGCACCGGCCCGCTCGCCCTGGAACTGGTGGAGGCCTACACCGCGGTGCGGCCGATCCGCCATGTGCTGGTCTGGGGACGGGATCCGCAGAAGGCGCGCAAGCTCGCCGCCCGCTTCCACCGGCCGAAATTCCGCATCGAGGCGACCGCCGACCTGGAAGGGGCGGTGCGCGGCGCCGACATCGTCGCCTGCGCCACCACGGCGCGCGAGCCGCTGATCCGCGGCGACTGGCTGCAGCCCGGCCAGCATCTGGACCTGCTGGGCGGCGTGACGCCGGACATGCGCGAGGCTGACGACGACTGCATCCGCCGCGCCCGCGTCTTCGTCGACAGCCGCGACCGCACGCCGGCCGCGGCCGGCGACATCGCCCAGCCTGTGTCTTCCGGTACGCTGAACCCCGACGATATCGCCGGCGACCTGTTCGAACTGAGCCGCGGCGAACGGGCCGGCCGGCGCTTCTACGACCAGATCACCCTGTTCAAGTCGGTTGGCACCGCTCTGGCCGACCTGTGCGCCGCCCGTCTGGCGACCGAGATGGTGCTGCACAACGACTCGATCCGCTGAGCCGGAATTCGACCCGCTCAGCCGATCCCATCAGCCTCGCCCCAAACGGTTTCATACTGGCAGGGCCTGTACGCGTCATAAGGGAGTATGCGGCGTTCCTTCCCGACATTTTACTTGCGTCCCTATGATTTTCTCCAGAGGATCATCGCTGCCTCCGCGCCGGCTGCCGGTATTCCGAACGGCTTGATGTTTGCGCTAACTGCGCAAGCGACGCGCTGGACCGGATCATACGCAAACGGCTTGTCAGGGACGATTGATCGTGACCGTCACCTCCCCCATGGACGCCGGCCCACGCATGCGGGTACCGACCAACCAGCTTCTGCTTGGTGCCGGATACATGCTGCTGTCGGCGCTGCTGTTCGGGATCGGCAATACGGCCGTGCATTGGGCCGCGACGGTGATGAACCCGCTGGAGGTCGTGTTCTTCCGCAACCTGTTCAGCCTGCTGTGGATGCTGCCCTGGGCGCTGACGGTCGGGGCGCCCGCCTGCCGGGCGGTTCTGGCGGAACGGCGGCTGGGGCCCTACGTGACGCGGGCCCTGACCACGCTCTGCGCCATGACCGCATGGTTCTACGCGATCTCCCGGATTCCGCTGCCCACCGCGACGGCGGTCAGCTTCGCCATCCCCCTGTTCGTCGCGGCCGGAGCCGCGCTGGTCCTGCGCGAGCGGGTGCGGCCACGGCGCTGGGCCGCGGTCTGCGTCGGTTTTGCCGGAGTGATGATCGTGCTGAGGCCGGGTGCGGCGCCGATCGATCTGGCCTTTCTGGCGCTGTTCGTCCATTGCGTCGCCGCCGCCGCCGCCGTCTTGCAAATGCGGCTGCTCAGCCGCAGGGACAGCGCGTCGGTGATCGTCACCTTCCTGGGCCTGCTGGTCACCCCGATGGCACTGGTGCCGGCGCTGTTCGTCTGGACATGGCCGAGTTGGAGCGTGCTGGGCGGGCTGGCGCTGCTCGGCGGCCTGCTGACGCTGGGACAGTTGGCAATGACCAAGGCGCTGTCGCTGGCCGAATCCTCGGCGATGATGCCCTACGATTATGCCCGGCTGCCCTTCACCGCCATCGTCGCCTGGATCACCTTCGGCCAGACGATGGATCCGTGGGGGTGGGTTGGTGCCCTGGTGATCGCCGGCTCCGCCCTCTACACCATGCACCGCGACGCAGCCGACGGACGCAGAATGGCGCAGGAGCAGACCCGGCGCGCCTAACCCGTCGTCCCTGCGTCGCCGGCACCGGTTTCGGCGCGCAGGACCTCCTTCGCCCGCCCCCAATGGGCCGGGGTCAGATTGGCGCGCACCGTCTGCACGGCGGCGGCGAGCACTGCGGCGTCATCGGTGAAGCCGGCAATCAGCAGCCAGTCGGGCACCGCATCCACCGGCAGCACGAAATAGGCCAGCGCCCCCAGCAGGATCGCCTTCGCCCGGTAGGGTGTCGCCGGATCGGTCGCGCAGAAATAGGCGGCCAGCAGGTCTTCCAGGAAAGGAATGCGGTGCAGGTTGGCGCGCAGCTTCTGCCAGAAACGGCGGCGGACCAGCCGTTCGTCGCGCTCGACCCGATCGGGATCGGGAACCGTCAGTGCGGTGCCGGCGCCAAGGGACGGAGAGACGGACGATGCTGTCATGGATGCTGAAACCCTTTCGGAAACGGCAGACGGCGCCATCGTCGGCATGATGCCTCCCACCATACGGTGTGGTATGGTTGGTCGACCATCTGGTAACCGAGCCATCTGGTAAACAACAAGTGCGATCGCATCCTGTTGGACACAAGACCGGCGCCATGCGCGGACCGGTCGCAATTAAGGAGGAGATGCCATGAACATCCAGGGTCTGTCCGCCATCGTCACCGGCGGCGCCTCGGGCATGGGGGCGGCGACGGCGCGTCATCTGGCCGGTCTCGGCGCCAAGGTAACCGTGCTGGACGTCAATGAGGACGCGGTTCTGAAGACCGCGCACGAGATCGGCGGGCTGGGTCTGGTCTGCGACGTCACCGACGGCGCCTCCGCCGAGCGGGCGATCGATCAGGCCCGCTCCGCCCATGGCCCGGCCCGCATCGCGGTGAATTGCGCCGGCATCGCCCCGGCCCAGCGCATCGTCGGCCGCGACGGTCCGATGCCGCTGGAGAATTTCCGCTCGGTGATCGAGGTCAACCTGATCGGCAGCTTCAACATCCTGCGGCTGGCCGCGGCCGACATGGCGAAGCTGGATCCGCTGGATAGCGGCGAGCGCGGCGTCATCGTCAACACCGCCTCCGTTGCCGCCTATGAGGGGCAGATCGGGCAGGCCGCCTATGCCGCGTCGAAGGGCGGCATCGTCGCCCTGACCATCTGCGCCGCCCGCGATCTCGCCCGCCACGGCATCCGCGTGATGACCGTGGCCCCCGGCCTGATCGGCACGCCGATGCTGCTGAACATGCCGCAGGAGGTTCAGGACAGCCTCGCCGCGACGGTCCCCTTCCCCAAGCGCTTCGGCAAGCCGGAGGAATACGCCCGCCTCGTCCAGCACATCCTGGAGAACGAGATGCTGAACGGCGACGTCATCCGTCTGGACGGCGCCATCCGCATGGCGCCGCAGTAAGAACGTCGGTCATGTGACGGAGCGGCCCGGTTGCGGGGCCGCTCCCCCCCGATCTTAAAGCAGGCTTTAGAGCAAACTTCAGAACAGGCGTCAGATCTGGGCCATGGCGGCTTCGTCCGCCCGTTCCGCCTCGCCCAGCAGGTCGATCAACAGAGTGGTGCAGTGCTGAAGCCGCTGGTCGGCGGTGGCGGTCGCCATGTCGCGGCCGGTCTGCTCCTGCCATTCCTGCAGCATCAGCGCCAGATGTTTACGGACGTGCTCATCCCGATCCAGTCGCCGCGTCGCCATGTTGCCTCCCCTATGTCCGATCCGACCACACAAACGGCCAAAACCGATGGGCACGCCCGGTCGCGCGCACCATCCTTTGTGTACCCTCTAATTAGGTATCCGTCCCCTCCGTCAACAGTCGGATCCCAAGATGGTCACAGCCGGATCGGACGCTCACATAGGTCCTGTCGTATCGAAAATTCGGCCATGAGCTGTTGGAAAGCCGCGACCTATTGGAAAGCTGCGCTTGGACCGACCATGTCAACGCCATCGGATCCATTGCCCAGGTCGGGGTGGGCAGCGGCCCGCAGAACTGCCCGTCGAAAATTGAGGAAAGGCAACCGCTTCATGACCGATGCAACGGTGCGTGCAAAACTGCTGGGCCTGCCCGGCAGCCTGCGCAGCAACTCCAACTCGCTAGCGGTGCTGCGCGGCTTGCAGGACGCCCTGCCGGCCGGTGTCAGCATGGACATCCGCGACCTGCGCCTGCCGCTCTACGACCAGGACATCGACAAGCCCGACGCCCCGGCGGAGGTCCATGCCCTGCGTCAGGCCATCGCCGAGGCCGACGGCGTCGTCATCGTCACGCCGGAATACAATTACGGCATGCCGGGCGTGCTGAAGAACGCGCTCGACTGGGCCTCGCGCCCCTACGGCAAGTCGGCGCTGATCGGCAAGCCGGTGCTGGTCATTTCGAACTCCCCCGCCTTCACCGGCGGCGTGCGGGCGCATCAGCAGGTGAACGACACGCTGCTGGCGCTTCCCGCCAGGCTGACGGCCGGCCCGCAGGTCGTCATCGGCGGTGTCGCCGACAAGATCAAGGACGGCAAGCTGGCCGACGAAGCGGTGCTGAAATTCTCGTTGGGCGCCATCGACAGGATGCTCGCCGCGAAGTAGCGCCCCGCAAAGGAAAAGGGCCGGCACCCCGTGGGATGCCGGCCCTTTTCCTTACTCGGTCACCGCGGCGATCAGCGCAGGTTGCCGCAGGCGCGCTGGATGCGCTTGCACGCCTCTTCCAGCGCTTCCGTCGAGGTCGCGTAGGAGATGCGGAAGTGCGGGGCGAGGCCGAAGGCCGAACCCTGGACGACGGCGACGCCCTCCGACTCCAGCAGGTAGGTGACGAAATCCTCGTCGGTCTCGATCACCTTGCCGTCCGGGGTGGTCTTGCCGATGGTGCCGGCGCAGGACGGATAGACGTAGAAGGCGCCTTCCGGCTTCGGGCAGCTGATGCCGTTGGCCTGGTTCAGCATCGACACCACCAGATCGCGGCGCTGGCGGAAGGCCTCGCCACGCTCCTTGATGAAGTCCTGCGGACCGTTCAGCGCCTCGACGGCGGCGGCCTGGGCGATGGAGGTCGGGTTGGAGGTCGACTGGCTCTGGATGACGCCGATGGCCTTGATCAGCTCCTTCGGGCCGCCGGCATAGCCGATGCGCCAGCCGGTCATCGCGTAGGACTTCGACACGCCGTTGACGGTCAGGGTGCGGTCGTACAGCGACGGCTCGACCTGGGCCGGGGTGACGAACTCCAGGCCGTCATACAGCAGGTGTTCATACATGTCGTCGGTCATCACCCAGACATGCGGGTGCTTGACCAGCACGTCGGTCAGCGCCTTCATCTCGGCGCGGGTATAGGCGGCGCCCGACGGGTTCGACGGCGAGTTCAGGATCAGCCACTTGGTCTTCGGCGTGATCGCCTTTTCCAGGTCGGCGGGCTGCAGCTTGAAGCCCTGCTCGGCCGGGCAGGAGACGAAGACCGGCGTGCCTTCCGCCAGTTCCACCATGTCCGGATAGCTGACCCAGTAGGGGGCCGGGATGATGACCTCGTCGCCCTGGTTCAGCGTCGCCATCAGGGCGTTGTACAGCACCTGCTTGCCGCCGACGCCGACGGTGATTTGCTCCGGCGTGTACTTCAGGCCGTTCTCGCGCTCGAACTTGGCGCAGATCGCCTTCTTCAGGGCGGGGGTGCCGTCCACCGCGGTGTACTTGGTGTCACCGGCCTCGATCGCCTTGATAGCGGCGGCCTTGATGTTGTCGGGGGTATCGAAATCCGGCTCGCCGGCACCCAGGCCGATGACGTCGCGACCGGCCGCTTTCAGCTCGCGGGCTTTGTTGGTCACGGCGATGGTCGGCGACGGCTTGATGCGGGACAGGCGGGACGCGATGATCGACATGGCGATGGGCCCCCTCAGGGCTATAGAGACGGTGTGGCGGAGACGTCGTTGAGACGCCTGCCCCTCCGGGTGGAAGGCGCGAGGCGGGACCTTACTTCCGCTCCACCCCGGTTGCAAGGCCGGTCGGGCGGTGAAAACCGCGCGCTTCGGCGGTTTTTCCGCCCTGTGGCGGCGCCGTACCGGGCCGCAGTCGTGGGCGTTCCCAACCATTCATGGGTCGAGATGTCGCCACCGGCAAATCCCGAATCCAACCCGTCGCAGCATTATTTCTTACAACACAAATGAACACCATGACGGTGCGGCATCGTCACCCCCACTTCACTTGACAGCTTCAACATGGCGGTGTGTAACGTCTGGCGTGGGGACAAAATTCAAAGAAGGGATGAGAACCGTGTTTTCCCGTATCGTGCTTGCGGCGTCGGCCGCGCTGATGCTGACCGGCGGCGCTGCTCTGGCCCAGGACGTGATCCAGACCCGCAAGGCCGGGTTCGAGGACTACAAGAAGGCGATGGGCGAGATCAAGGACGCGGTGGGCAAGGGCGACCTCGCCGCCATCGGCCCGGTCACCGACCGCATCGATGCCTTCGCCGCCAAGATCCCCACCCTGTTCCCGCCGGGTTCCGACAAGGGCAAGACGGCGGCCAAGGAAGTGATCTGGGCCAACTTCCCGGATTTCACCGCCAAGGCGCAGGGCCTGCAGGCGTCCGCCAACGCGCTGAAGGTCGCCGCCGCTTCCGGCGACAAGGCCGCTACGGCCAAGGCGTTCGGCGCCATGGCCGACAGCTGCAAGGCCTGCCACCAGCGCTACCGCTCCGAATAAGCGGCTGGCCTGACGCGAAAAGCCCTTCCCCACCGGCGTGGGGAGGGGCTTTTTCTTTGGCGGGCCCTTACTTGAAGATGGGCTGCGGCGTGGCCGGCGTGCTGGCCGGCAGCAGCGGGTAGTCGACGCGCGGCTGCTGGCCGGTCAGCGCGGTCAGGAAAGCGGTGATCCTGTCGATCTCCTGGTCGGTCAGGGTGGCGCCGAGCTGGCTCGACCCCATCACCGCAACCGCCTGCCGCAGGTCCCACACCTTGCCGGAATGGAAATAGGGCGCGGTCAGCGCGACGTTGCGCAGGGTGGGCGCGCGGAAGACATACTCGTCGTCGGCGGTCTTGGTGACGGCGAAACGGCCCTTGTCGCCCGGCGGCAGGATCTCCGCCCCCGGCTTGGTCACGACGCCGAAGGGGAAGTAATCGTGGCCGCCGACGTTGACGCCGTTGTGGCAGCCGGCGCAGCCCTTGTCGATGAACAGCTCCAGACCGGCCTTCTGCGTGTCGGTCAGCGCATCGGCCTTGCCCTCCAGATACTGGTCGAAGGGAGCGGCGGGGGTGGTCAGCGTCGCTTCGAACGCTTCGATCGCCATGGCGACATTGTCGAAGCTGACCGGGGTTTTCTCGTTGGGGAAGGCGTCGGCGAACTTGGCCTTGTAGGCGGGGATGCTGTTCAGCACCGCCATGACGCGGTCGGGCGTGCTGTTCATCTCCACCCCGGCCTGGATCGGCCCCTTGGCCTGGGCCTTCAGGTCTTCCGCCCGGCCGTCCCAGAACTGGGCGACGTTCAGCACCGCGTTCAACACGGTCGGCGCGTTGCGCGGCCCCTTCTGCCAGCCATGGCCGACCGACGTCTCCAGCCCGTCGACACCGCCGAGCCCCAGATTGTGGCAGCTGTTGCACGAGAAAACGCCGCTGGCCGACAGGCGCGGATCGAAGAACAGCATCTTGCCCAGTTCGATCTTCTCATGGGTGACCGCATTGTTGCGGACCACGGGCAAGGTGGCGGGCAGCGGCTTGAACAGCTCGCGCGCGCGGCCCATCAGGGTGTCGCCACCGGCAGCGGCGCCAGTTGCGGCCCCGGATGCAGCCGGATCGGCGGCCGGCGCCGCGCCTGCGGTGGCGGACAGGATGCCGAGAGCGGCGGCGGTGGCGACCAGCAGCCCCTTCAGCGCTGCGGTCGGGCTTTGTCCGGTTTGTGCGTGCATGACTGGCGGTCTCCCGGCCGGCCTACATTCTCACCGCAACCTGAAGCTTCATTCAGGCAAAGGTCGATCGATCCCGGAAATCGGGCCGGCTTCATTGGTTTCGTGACGTTTCGTGCGGATCAATCTGGAGTTATTCTAGACTAGAAGACGTGAAGCCCCAGACGGCGCATTGTCGCACGATCCATCGGTATATGCCGCGGAGGTTCGGCTCCCCGCCGGCCGGCAGGATCAACCAGCAGCCCGCAGCACCAGGAAGACCAGCCCGGCGGTCGCAGCCAGAACCGCCAACGCCAGCGCCGCCGGGGCGCGCCGCGGCTCCGTCGCCGCCAACCGCGCCGGCAGGACCTTGCGGCCGGTGACCATCGGACGGATCAGGTTGTCCCGCTTGACCAGCAGATAGAAGAACACCGCGACCACATGCAGACCGACCAGCACGAAGATGCCGTTGGCGAGCAGCCGGTGCAGCGAACTCAGCAGCGCCACCGTGGCGCCGGAGACCATCGGCACCAGCGGGCCATCGACCAGAATGTCGTCGCTGGTGAACAGCCCGCTGCCCGCCTGGACCAGCAGGACCAGCAACAGCGCCACCACCATCAGCGCGCCCAGCGGGTTGTGGCCCAGGGTGAAGGCGGCCTCCCCGCCCGCACGCGACCGCCTCAGATAGTCGCGGATGGCGCCCGGCCCCTTCACGAAATCGGCGAAGCGCGCGGTCTGGCTGCCCACCACGCCCCAGACCAGCCGGAACAGCACGAGAATCAGAACTGTTTCACCCGCCAACATATGAACATCAAGCACACCAAGCTCGGCCGACAGAATCGCGACCGCCACCACGGCGACCAGTGCCCAATGAAACAGGCGGGTCGGCAGGTCCCAGACCCGCAGCTCGCGCCCGTGTTTCTCCCGAGTCGCGGTATGACCACTTGGCATCGCTCGATCCTCGCAGTGTTCGGCCGTGTTTCCGGTGTCCGTCATCTGCGGCAAATGGACGGATTCTTTATGCTGATCCTGAAAACGCCGCGGTTCCGTGGTGGCAAAGGTCGGTGGACCTGTCAACAGGCTTGAAGCGCCGCCCGGACGGCGGATATGAGAATGCGACGCATCAGCCGGCTCGCCGGCGCAAAGACAGCCATAACTCCCCAATCACTCCCGGCTACAAGGACAAAGGTCATGCCCGACAAACAGCTCCTCCATCTCGTGTTCGGCGGCGAACTCGTGCGTCCGGACACGGACCAGTTCGTCGATCCGTCGAAGCTGCACATCGTCGGCATCTTCCCGAGCTATGAGGACGCCTACAAGGCATGGCGCGGCGCCACCGGTCAGACCATCGACGATGCCCATACCCGCTATTACATCGTCCACCTGCACCGCTTCCTTGACCCGGCGGCGGACGACCACAAGCATTGAGCACCGCCCGGCGCGCCGTCGGCGGGGTCCCGGTGCGGGAACCGCCCCCGGCGCGCCGGCGTTGACCGGTCGATGACCGTATACTTCACCTCCGACACCCATTTCGGCCATGGCGGCGCCCGCGGCCGTTTCCGTCGCCCCTTCGAATCCACCGCCGAGATGGACGCGGCGATGGAGGCGAACTGGAACGCCACCGTCGGCCCCGACGACGTGGTCTGGCACCTCGGCGACTTCGCCCTGCACATGAAGCCCGAGGCCATGGCCGCCCTGCTCGGCCGGCTGAACGGCACCAAGCATCTGATCGCCGGCAACAACGACGGCCCCGCGACGTTGACGCTACCCGGCTGGGCCAGCGTCGGGCATTACGCCGAACTGACGCTGGACGGGGTCGATCTGGTCATGTGCCATTACGCCTTCCGCACCTGGAACGGCATGCACCGGCGGGCGCTGAACCTGCACGGCCACAGCCATGGCCAGTTGAAGCCGCAGCCCCGGCAGATCGATGTCGGCGTCGATGTCTGGAATTTCCGTCCGGTCACGCTGGCCGAACTGACGATCCCCCGCCCGCGGCGGAAGGCGATTCCGGCTTCTGGCCCGGCTTCAGGCGGCGCGTCAGGCAGCCCCTAGCGCCGCCTGCCGCAGCCGCTCCATCAACAGACGGCAGGCGGCCTCCGCCGGCACCGGGCGGCCGGTCAGCCAGCCCTGGACCTGGGTGCAGTTGTGGTGGCGCAGGAAATTGGCCTGCTCCGTCTTCTCCACCCCTTCGGCCACCACATGCAG
Source organism: Azospirillum sp. TSO5 (assembly GCF_003116065.1). Taxonomy (NCBI): domain Bacteria; kingdom Pseudomonadati; phylum Pseudomonadota; class Alphaproteobacteria; order Rhodospirillales; family Azospirillaceae; genus Azospirillum; species Azospirillum sp. TSO5. The sequence continues at coordinate 23,622 of NZ_LGQY01000155.1, forward strand.
GCCCAGCATGTCGGCCATGGCGATGATGGTGGAAACGATACCGGCATCCTCGCGCTCGTTCGGCACGCCGTTGATGAAGGAGCGGTCGATCTTCAGCGTGGTGATCGGCAGCCGCTTCAGATAGCTCAAGCTGGAATGGCCGGTGCCGAAATCGTCCACCGCCACCCGGATGCCCATCGCCTTAAGCGCCGCCAGCACGGCCAGCGCATGGTCGATGTCCTGCATCACCGCGCCCTCGGTGATCTCCAACTCGATCAGGCCGGGCGGCAGGCCGTGGCGGTCGATGATGCGCTGGAAATCCTCGGCGCTGCGGTTGCGCAGATGCTTGGGCGAGATGTTGACGGCGACCGGCACTGGCTCCATCCCCGCATCCAGCCATTCGCGCATCTGGCGGCAGGCCTCGTCCAGCACCCAATCGCCCAGCGGCACGATGAAGCCGGTCTCCTCCGCCACCGGGATGAACTCACCGGGCGGGATCATGATTCCCCGCTCCGCCCCCTCGCCCGGCTTCTCCCAGCGCAGCAGTGCCTCGAAGCCTTCCAGCGAGTAGTCGATCAGCGACACCTTGGGCTGGTAATGCAGGCGGAACTGCTTCAGCGCCAGCGCCGCCCGCAGATCGCCATCCAGCGCCAGCTGGCGCCGCGCCTGTTCGGCCAGTTCGGGGCGGAAGAAGGCATGGCGGCGCCCGCCCATCCGCTTGGCGGCATAGAGCGCCGTCTCGGCCGAGCGCAGAAGCGCCTGCGGGTCGTCGCCATCCCAACGTCCCTCGGCGGCCTCTTCGCCGGCGAGGTCGGTCGGATAGACGGCGATGCCGACCGCCGGGCGGACGTAATGCTCGCAGCCCGGCAGGGTGACCGGCGCGTCGAAGGCGTCCAGGATGCGCCCGGCGATCGCCGCCGCCTCGTCGGCATCGCGGATCTCCTCCAGCACGACGGCGAAATCGTCGGTGCCGATGCGGCCGACCAGATCGGCGGCGCGCACGGAGGCAACGATCCGCCGCGCCACCTCCTGCAGCAGCGCGTCGCCGGCCTGATGGCCCAGCGTGTCGGTGATCAGCTTGAAGCGCGACAGGTCGAGGCACAGCACGGCGAAGGGCCGCCGGTAACGGCGGCTGCGCTCCACCGCCGCCTCCAGCAGCGATTCGATCATCGCGCGGTTGGGCAGGCCGGTCAGCCGGTCGCGGGTGGCCAGACGCATCAGTTCGCGTTCATGGCGCAGCCGTTCGGTCACGTCGGCCAGTGCGCAGACGAAGCCGCGCCGCCCCTGCACCACCAGCGGCGAGACGCTGAGCGAGGCGTCGATCCGTTCGCCGCTTCCCGCGCGTTCGATCCCCAGCGCCTCTTCCCGCACCGGCTCCGGAACGTCCGCCTCCGCCGCCATGCCGGCCAGCAGCGCATCGATCCGCGCGCGGTCGGCAGCGGCGAACAGCGCGGACAGCGGCCGGCCGCGCAAATCCCCGGCAGGCACGCCGAACAGCGCCACCGCGGCGGGGTTGTATTCCTCGATCCGGCCGCGGGCGTCGACCAGCAGGATCGCCTCGCCGACATTGTTCATGATGCCGGCCAGCCGCTCGTCCCGCTCGATCAGGGCGATGGCGGCGCGGCGGAAGAACTCCATGGCGCGGGCCATCGCGCCGAATTCGTCGCGGCGGTCGCAGCCGGGAATGTCGATGTCGGTCCGCCCCTCCGTCAGCAGGCGCATGCGGTCGGACAGTGCTTCCAACGGCCCGACGACATGCTGCGATAGGAAGCGCGACCCCGGCCAGCTCAGCACCAGCAATGCCGCCAGGAACAGCAGGAAACCCGACGCCTCGATCAGGAAATCGCGGTCGAGGTCGCCGATGTCGCCGGCGGTGGCGATGGCCCAGCCCCAGGGCTCGAACCGTCCCTGCGCCGTCACCGCGCGGTCGATGGCCGGCCAGCCCGGCGGCACGATGCCGTCCGTGAAAATCCTGACATGAAAGGGCTTGGCGGACAGCGCCTGCAGGGCCGTCCGCGCGCGGTCGCGCGCCTCGTCGCCGGAGATCGCACCGGAGGATGCCGACCGTTCCAGATCGCGCAGCAGCAGGCCCGCCGATTCCACCAGGGCGGCAGCGACCTGCCCCCGCTCGGCGATCATGCCCTGCCGCAGCAGGTAGAGCGCGGGAATCGCCGCCATCAGGCAGCCGATCAGGCCGATCCAGGTCAGCCAGCGAATCTTGCGGCGCAGCGTCATCGGGCTTGGCGTCGCTCTCTTATCCGTTCGATAAACGGACGGTTAGTCATGCACAGGGAAAAGTGACGACTTCGTTTCAGTCGTGCAATGCAATTTTTCTTCGCACGCGCAACAGACACCTGTCCAACCTATACGAAGGTTGCATGCTGCGGCGCTTTGTCCCTGTCCGCGCACTTGGCGTCGGCCGCCACTCGCCTTGTGCTGGCGGGGATGGCGGCCGACAACGGCTCAACTCAGCGCTGGCCGGGGTAGAGGCGCTGGAACCCTTCGGTGACGCGGGCGATCACCGCCGGATCGCGGTCCCGCCAATAGCGCGGGTCGCGCATCAGGGTGCGCAGTTCGGCCTCGCCCTCTCCACCGGCCGGGCGGTTGCCCGCCATCGACAGGGCGGCGGGCTCGCTGCCGGTCATCATCGCGTAGAGCGCCATGACACCTTCGTAGGTGGTCGCCAGCCCTTCCACCGCGGCCGGCGGCAGGGTCTTGCCGGCCCAGGCCAGCAGTTGCCGCGACACCTCGCGCCAGCGCTCCTCGCCGCCGAAGCGGGCGACCAGCCGCTCGACCTCGCGTTCCGCCTGGAACTCGGCGGCCATGGTCTGGATCAGCGGGATCATCCTCTCGGCGGCGAGATCGTAGAGAAGCTGCGCCTGATTCGGGGTATAGCCGGCCTCGTGCAGGCGGCCGTTGATCTCCGGATCGGGCTGGAACAGGCCATGGTCGCAGGCGATGCTGTAGCCGTCCGGCGTCTCCGGCGCGCCCAGCAGCCGGCGAAGCTGCACCGGGTCGAGGCTGGTTGGATCGAATGGGGCCGGATCGAAGGGAGCCGCTTCGGGGGCCGACTCGGTCCCGGCGTCCGGCGGCGCCTGCCCGAACCGCCCCTGAGACGACAGGCGGCGTTCCAGTTCCAGATAGGATTTCAGCAGAGCCTCGACGCGCAGCGCGCCGGTCTTGGGATCGCGGAACTTCTCCGGGATCGGCAGCGGCGGAATGCCATCGATCGCGGCTGCGGATTCGGTCAGCAGAGTGTCGGCCATCATCAACTCCTGCAGGGAAGAGAAAGAGGAGAGCGGCAGCACCGCCGGTCAGCCCGCCCGCCCGCGCGCGACCAGCGCGAGGATGGTGGCGACCAGCTGGCGCTGACCTTCGAGGTGGCGCAGCGCCGCCTCCGGCGCGTCGGGACCAAGCGCGCGGTCGAGCGTCATCGCCCGCAGCACCGCCAGAACCCGCAAGCCGTCACCCCCGGCGAAGCAGCGGGCGAAGCTGGGCGCCGGATCGGCGTCAGTCGCCGTGGCGGGGTCCGGACCGGCGGAGGGCGAAGCCTCCAGCCAGTCCCAGCCGGCCTGTTCCACGTTCGGACGCTCAGCCATTGCCGACTCCGGCATCGGCCGTCGCCACGGCAGGCGCCGGCGAAGGCGGAGGGACGACAACAGAGGTGGCCGCAGGAGCGGCGGCTGGGGCGGCGACCTCCGTCCGCATCAGCTTGGCCGGCACGCCGAAGGCCTCGCCGAGCCAATGGGCGGTCGCCGCCGCGTCCACCGTGGCCTCCGCCTCCGGCCCCAGCGCCTTGACGCTGTCCAGCCAGCGCAACGCCGCTTGCACGTCGCGCTGGGCCTGCGCCTGGGCGAGCGGGGAGCGGTGCTGCAACTCCACCAGCCGGCCATCGACGGTGATGTCGGGGATCTCGCCGCGCCGGCGCAGGATCGACACCGCCCGCAGCACCAGCGGCGTCATCAGCTCCGCCTGCAGCCGGCCATAGGTGGCGCCAAGCAGCCGTGCCATTTCCACGGAGCGTTCCAGCACCTCGGTCGCGGTCATCCGCGCCGACTCCACCGGCCCCAGACGGTCGACCAGCAGCGCGTGGCGGATGCGTCCCCGCAGATCGTCCAGCACCAGCTGCGACACGTCGAACCGGCCGGGGTTGGCCAGCGGCGTCAGCCCGGCCGATCCCACCGCCTTCGGGATGATGGTGCCGGGCACCAGCCGGATGGTGGTTGGATTCAGCACCCCGTCGTCGTCGGCCTGCCAGATGCCGGTGACGGCGATGGAGGCGTTCTTCAACACCAGTTCCACCACCTTGTTGGCGGTCTTGATGTCGGGCAGCGCCTTCATCACCGGCGAGCGGCCATAGGTCTCGCCCGGCGCCTTCAGCCAGCGGAAATTGACGAAGGGGGATTGGGCGAAGCGCCCCTGCGCCAGCCAGGACGGTTCGGTCAGCCCGCTGTCCAGCACCACGCCCCAGCGATAGGCCGTACCGTCGGGCAGCACCGCCTCGACCAGGGGAAAGCGGCTGTCGGGATCGTTGGCCGCCTGCTTGCGCAGTTCGTCGGGCAGGTCGGCTCCGGGAAAGCGCTGGAGGATCTGGGCCAGCGTCGCCTCGCTGCGGCGGAAGGTGGCATCGAGCCGGCCGTCCGGTCCCTCCTCCAGAACCGCTTCGGCCAGCGGCACGGCGGTGAAGCGCAGGCTGGAGGGCGCCCCGGGGGCCGCCTCCTCCATCAGCAGGCTGGCGGTGCCGACGGTGACGAGGTCGAGGAAGGCCTGATGGATCTCCACCGCGAAGTTGGAGCGGTCGAAATGGGCCTGGACGATGCCGGCGGCACGGTCGAGCAGCGGGGCGACGCGATCGCGCTCCGCCCCCGTCAGGGTGGGGCCGGGCTGGAAGCCGAACCAGCGCGACCAGGGCGGCGTCAGTTCCGACAGCAGGCTGGCCGCCAATTGCTCCACCGCGTCGGGCGCGGTGCCGTCGAACAGGCGGTCGACCCGGCGTTCGCCCGGCGTGCCGCCGCCACGGAAGGGCCGGCCGTTGGGCAGCGCATGGTCGTAGCAGTCCTGCCAATGGCTTTCCCACACGGTGCGCCGTTCGCGGGCGGCACGGTAGCGCTCCAGCAGGGCCTCGGGCTCCGAAAGGTCACCCTTCCGGCGGGCGGGCGGTTTCACGGCTGCGGATGCGGGCATGCGCGGTTTCCTCCGGTCAGGTGGCGGTGCAGTTGCCAGGGGGTCAGCACCCGGCGGGCGCGCAGGCCGATCAGGCGCTTGACCGCCTCGACGCAGGTGAAGGGTCCCCAGGGGGCGGGGCCGGCCGGGCGGCGCAGCGGCGCGGAATCCACCGTCAGCCCCTGGGCGCGGTACCAGCCCGGCAGGTCGAACTCGGCCGGCAGGTCCAGCACGGCCACGTCGGTGAAGCCCGCCAGCGGATCGACCGCCACCCAGCGCCGCCCGTCGGTCAGCAACGCCAGGCAATGGCGGAATCCCGGCTTCAGCAGACGCAGCCACCACAGCGGCGCCTCCCCGCGGTAGACCACCCAGGCCGCTGTCCAGGGAGTGGCGGTCATCGGGCGATGCCTCGGACAATGCCCTTCTCACGCAGGGCGGGGCCAATGACGGCGAAGGCCTCGGTCCACAGGGAATGGGCGCGCTGTTCGCGGAAGCGATCCGGCTCCGGCGCACTCTGGCGGCGGCCGTAATGGACCATGACATGCAGATGGTCGCGCATCAGCTTGCGCATTCGAAACAGGCGGTCGACCATCCGCAGAACGTCCTGCGGCTCGCAGGGCCGCGCCACCTGCCCGCAGCCGGCGACGACCCGCGCGCCCGCCGCCTTGGCGTCATGCGCCTGCACCGCCCAGAACCACGCCTCTTCCGAGTCGGCGAAGGGTTCGCCGTCGACACTGTAAGGCTCCGCCTTCAAGGGCACGATCTGGGACAGGCGGGCGGTGGGCAAAGCGGAGGCGGCCGGACTCAGCATGCTGGTCTCCTTGCGGCTTCGGATTTTTGAAAGAGCGGGCGCCGGGCCTGGGTTGTGGCCGCGCCATCTGTTTGCGTTATGTTCCGAGCAACGCGTGCGGTCAACAGATTTATGAAAAAGTTCCTAGGGACGCTGTCGCCGCTTTATGAGATTATCGTCCCATGCTGAAACACACGGACATCTGGCGGGCCATCGACCGTCTTGCGGCGCAGCACGGGCTCTCCGCCTCCGGGCTGGCGCGGCGCGCCGGATTGGACCCGACCACCTTCAACAAGAGCAAGCGCACGACCAACGACGGCAAGCTGCGCTGGCCCTCGACGGAAAGCATCTCCAAGGTGCTGGACGCCACCGGCGCATCGTTGTCGGAATTCGTGTCGCTGGTCGGCGACGGCGCCGGCACCGCCCCGCTGCAGCGGGTTCCGGTGATCGGCTATGCCCAGGCCGGATCGGCCGGCTATTTCGACGACGCCGGCTTTCCCGCCGGCAGCGGCTGGGACGAACTGCTGTTCCCCAGCCTGGGCGACCCCCACGCCTATGCGCTGGAGATCTCCGGCGACAGCATGGAGCCGGTCTATCGCGACGGCGACACCATCATCGTCTCGCCCGCCGCGCAGATCCGCCGCAACGACCGCGTCGTCGTCCGCACCAAGGGCGGCGAGGTGATGGCCAAGCAACTGATCCGCGAGACGGCGACCAAGATCGAACTGCTGTCGATCAACCGCGCCCACCCCGACCGCAGCATCCCGCTGTCGGACGTCGCCTGGATGGCACGGATCATCTGGGCGAGCCAGTGAGGTAAAGTTCGGCTTCGGGTGCCCCCTCCCCATCCCTCCCCCGCTTCGCGGGAGAGGGGGTCGAATGCTTGCGGAGGCTATGTGAAGGACGGCGGCAGTCCCCTCTCCCGCGAAGCTCTCGCACAAAGCTTCGCTTTGTGCTGACGCGGCAGGCGGACCGTAGGTCCGCTGAGAGCGGGGGAGGGTTAGGGA
>NZ_LGQY01000098.1:0-30464 GCF_003116065.1 Azospirillum sp. TSO5
CGACCTCAAGGCCATGGCTCAGAAGATGGTCGATGATCAGACGAAGGAGGTCCAGCAGCTTCAGGACTGGCTGAAGCAGCACCCGGCCAAGCAAGCTGGCAGCAAGTAACAGCAGGAATTTCCAGGCTTCACGCCCCCCATCGCATTTATACGCGAGACAGCCTTCTTCTCAGGGGAATGCCGGCCAGTGGCCGCCCTTTGGAAAGCGAGGCTGTCATGCAGGGAAAATCGCCTCACGCGCTGCTTGATCGCACTGCCCTACCCCCGGCGCAAATGGATGGGCGCGATCCGCAGTCATCGGCCGACACCTCTCATGAGGTGTTTCCCTCTCCGCGCGCGGTGTTGGGCGAAGCAGCGTTCATCATCGCCGCCTTCCTGTTGATCGCACTGGCGCTGCAAATGCTGGTCGTCTGGATCGGCGCCTAACCCCGGCGACGGCACCCCTGGGCATGGCGGATGCGATGCCCACGACAGATGGGACTTGGAAACGTCCCATAAACGTCGATCAGGTCCTGGCTGCGGTCCTGTTTCTGCTGACCTGGGCTTATGTCGGCCGCCGCATAGGGATGGCGCAACGCCCGCCAAGCTGAGGCGCGCGACGGCATATATGGTGCGTATATTTTCCGGCATCGCTGCCCCCATCGAATTTATACGCGGCTCCGGTGCATCCTTGCAGGGTCGGACCTCCCGTCCGCTTTCATTTCGGCGGGCGGGAGGTCCGACCCTGTTCCGCTTGACCCATGTTATCCCGCCGGTGCCGAACCGGCGCGATGATGGGGACCAGGAGGGACGCAATCCCGGAGAGTCCAACCATGCTCGACCTTCTGTTCCTGGTGCTCACCGTCGGCTTCTTCGCCGCGTCGGTCGCCTATGTCCATGCCTGCGACCGGCTGTAAGGGGGGCTGCGCCATGACACTCGACTACGTCCTGGCTGGCCTCGTGACCGCCGGGCTGCTGGCCTATCTGGTCTATGCCCTGATCCGCCCCGAACGGTTCTGAGGAGGACCATCCCATGACCGTCAACGGCTGGATCCAGATCCTGGTCTTCCTCGCCCTGGTCGTCGCGGTGACGCGGCCGCTGGGCGGCTTCATGACGCGCGTCTTCACCGGCGAGCGCACCTTGCTCTCCCCCATCTTGGGACCCGTCGAACGCGCCCTCTACCGTCTAGCCGGCGTCGACGAGCGCACCGAGCAGCATTGGGTGACCTACGCCGTGTCGATGCTGCTGTTCAGCGCCGCCGGCATGCTGCTGCTCTATGCCCTGCAGCGGCTGCAGGACGTGCTGCCGCTGAACCCGCTTGGCATGGCGGCAGTGCCGCCCGACCTCGCTTTCAACACCGCCGCCAGCTTCACCACCAACACCAACTGGCAGAATTACGGCGGCGAGACCACCATGGGCCATCTGGTGCAGATGGCTGGTCTGACCTTCCACAACTACGTCTCCGCCGCCACCGGCATCGCACTGGCGGTGGCGCTGGTGCGCGGCTTCGCCCGCGCGTCGGCCCGCACGGTCGGCAATTTCTGGGTCGACCTCACCCGCTGCACCCTCTATGTCCTGCTGCCGCTGTGCATCGTCTATGCGCTGTTCCTGGTCTGGCAGGGCGTGCCGCAGACGCTGGCGGGCGCCGTCGACGCCACCACGCTGGAGGGAGCCAAGCAGACCATCTCCCTCGGCCCTGTCGCCTCGCAGGAGGCGATCAAGATGCTGGGCACCAACGGCGGCGGCTTCTTCAACGTCAACTCCGCCCATCCCTTCGAGAACCCCAACGCGCTGACCAACCTCGTTCAGATGCTGTCGATCTTCGCGCTGGGTGCCGGGCTGACCAACCTGTTCGGCCGCATGGTCGGCGACGAACGGCAGGGCTGGGCGATCCTCGCCGCCATGGGCCTGCTCTTCGTTGCCGGCGTCACCGTCGCCTATTGGGCGGAGGCCCATGGCAATCCGGCCTTCGCCGCCTTCGGCATCGACGGCGCCGCTGGCAACATGGAGGGCAAGGAGACCCGCTTCGGCGTCGCCGCCTCCGCCCTGTTCGCCACCGTCACCACCGCCGCCTCCTGCGGTGCGGTGAACGCCATGCACGACAGCTTCATGCCCTTGGGCGGCATGGTGCCGATGGTCAACATGATGCTGGGCGAAATCATCGTCGGCGGAGTCGGCGCCGGCCTCTACGGCATGCTGCTGTTCGCCATCGTGGCGCTGTTCGTCGCTGGCCTGATGGTCGGCCGCACGCCGGAATATCTCGGCAAGAAGCTGGAAGCGAAGGAGGTCAAGATGACCATGCTCGCGATCCTCTGCCTGCCGCTGATGATGCTGGGCTTCACCGCCGCCGCCGTGGTGCTCGACACCGGCACCGCCTCGATGGCCAATGCCGGGCCGCACGGCTTTTCCGAAGCGCTCTACGCCTATGTCTCGGGTGCCGCCAACAATGGCAGCGCGTTCGGCGGGCTGACCGGCAACACGGCTTGGTACAACGTCACGCTGGCCGTTGCCATGCTGGTCGGCCGCTTCCTGGTCATCGTGCCGATGATGGCAATCGCCGGCTCGCTGGCCGCCAAGACGCGGGCCACGGCCTCGGCCGGCACCTTTCCCACCCATGACGGGCTGTTCGTCGGGCTTCTGGTCGGCGTCATCCTGATCGTCGGTGGCCTCACCTTCTTCCCGGCTCTCGCCCTCGGCCCGGTGGTCGAGCATCTGGCGATGACCGCCGGCACCCTCTTCTGATCGGGAACGCTCCCATGCATGCCAAAAGCAAACGGTCCGGCCGATCTTCGGCCAGCACCCTGCTGGACCCCGCCATCCTGGTGCCGGCCATCGGCGGCTCGATCCGAAAGCTCGACCCGCGCCAGATGATCCGCAATCCGGTGATGTTCTGTGTCGAGGTGGTGGCGGCGCTCACCACCCTGCTGGTCCTGCGCGACGCGGTCACGGGGGCCGGGGTCTCCGGTTTCGCCGTCCAGATCGTCGTCTGGCTGTGGTTCACACTGATCTTCGCCAACTTCGCCGAGGCGGTCGCGGAGGGGCGCGGCAAGGCCCAGGCCGCCAGCCTGCGCAAAACGCGCACCGAGACCAGCGCCAAGAAGCTGGAGAACGGCACCGTCCGCACGGTGCCCGCCACCGCGCTGAAACCGGGCGATCTGGTGCTGGTGGAGGCCGGCGACATCATCCCGTCCGACGGCGAGGTGGTGGAGGGCGTCGCCTCGGTCAACGAGGCCGCCATCACCGGCGAATCCGCTCCCGTCATCCGTGAGAGCGGCGGCGACCGGTCGGCGGTCACCGGCGGCACCCAGGTGCTCTCCGACCACATCAAGGTCCGGATCACCGCCGCTCCCGGCTCGACCTTCCTCGACCGCATGATCTCGCTGGTGGAGGGCGCCCAGCGCCAGAAGACCCCCAACGAGATCGCGCTGAACATCCTGCTGGCCGGGCTGACCATCGTCTTCGTCATCGCGGTTGCGACGATTCCCAGCTTCGCCGCCTATGCCGGCGGTTCGGTCGGCGTGCTGGTGCTGGTGGCGCTGTTCGTGACGCTGATCCCCACCACCATCGGCGCGCTTTTATCGGCCATCGGCATCGCCGGCATGGACCGTCTGGTCCGCTTCAACGTGCTCGCCATGTCCGGCCGGGCGGTGGAGGCGGCGGGCGACGTCGACACGCTGCTGCTCGACAAGACCGGCACCATCACGCTGGGCAATCGTCAGGCGGCGGAGTTCCTGCCGGTCGCCGGCGTCGGCGAGGAGGAACTGGCCGACGCCGCCCAACTCGCTTCGCTGGCCGACGAGACGCCGGAAGGCCGCTCCATCGTCGTACTGGCCAAGGAGGAGTACGGCATCCGCGCCCGCAGGATGGAGGAGATGCACGCCCACTTCGTCCCCTTCACCGCCCAGACCCGCATCAGTGGCATCGACACCGGAGGCACAGTGATCCGCAAAGGTGCGGTGGACGCGGTGCTGGCCTACGTCAACGGGGCGCAGCGCGTCGCGGTATCCGGCGGGCGCAGAGTGACCGCCCTTCATCCGGCGGCCAGCCCGGCGGAACGCGATATCCTCGCGATATCCGAACGGGTGGCCAAGGCCGGCGGCACACCGCTGGCGGTGGCGCGCGACGGCCGGCTGCTCGGCGTCATCCACCTGAAGGATATCGTCAAAGGCGGGATCCGCGAACGTTTCGCCGCACTCCGCCAGATGGGCATCCGCACGGTGATGATCACCGGCGACAACCCGATGACCGCCGCCGCCATCGCCGCCGAGGCCGGGGTGGATGATTTCCTCGCCCAGGCCACCCCTGAAGCCAAGTTGCAGCTGATCCGCGACGAGCAAGCAAAGGGCAAGCTGGTCGCAATGTGCGGCGACGGCACCAACGACGCGCCGGCACTGGCCCAGGCCGATGTCGGTGTGGCGATGAACACCGGCACGGTGGCGGCGCGCGAGGCCGGCAACATGGTCGATCTCGACAGCGACCCGACCAAGCTGATCGAGATCGTCGAGATCGGCAAGCAGCTGCTGATGACCCGCGGCGCCTTGACCACATTCTCCATCGCCAACGACGTGGCGAAGTATTTCGCCATCATCCCCGCCATGTTCCTTGCCTTCTACCCGCAGCTCCAGGCGCTGAACGTGATGGGGCTGCACAGCCCGGAAAGCGCCATCCTGTCGGCGATCATCTTCAATGCGCTGATCATCGTGGCGCTGATCCCGCTGGCGCTGCGCGGCGTGCGCTACCGCGCGGTGGGAGCCGCCTCGCTGCTCCGCCGCAACCTGCTTATCTACGGCCTCGGCGGGCTGGTGGTGCCCTTCGTCGGCATCAAGGCGATCGACCTGATCGTCACCGCCGCCGGCCTGATTTGAGGAGCCTGTCATGCTGAAGGACCTGCGTCCCGCCCTGGTGATGACCGTCGCACTGACGGCGATCACCGGGCTCGCCTACCCGCTGGCGGTCACCGGCGCCGCGCAAATCCTGTTTCCCCATCAGGCCAACGGCAGCCTGATCGAGCGGAACGGAACCGTCGTCGGCTCCAGCCTGATCGGGCAGGATTTCACCGGCGAGCACTATTTCCACCCGCGCCCGTCGGCCACCACCGGCACCGACCTCGCCGATCCCACCAAGACCGTGCCTTCCCCCTACAATGCGGCGAACTCGATGGGCTCCAACCTCGGCCCAACTGCCAAGGCGCTGATCGACCGGGTGCAGGCGGACACCGAAAAGCTGAAGGCGGAGAATCCCGGCGTTCCGGTCCCGGTGGAGCTGGTGACCACGTCGGGCAGCGGCCTAGACCCGGACCTGTCGCCGGCAGCCGCCGACTTCCAGGTGCCGCGCGTCGCCAAGGCCCGCGGCATCTCGGAGGATGCCGTGCGCAAGCTGGTCGCCGATACCACCGCACCGCGCCGGCTGGGCTTCCTGGGTGAGCCGACCGTCAACGTCCTGGCTCTGAACCTCGCCCTGAATCAGGCGACCGGTAAGGCCATGGCAAGCAGATAGCGGACTGTCAAAGGAGTGACGTGATCACCCTCTCCCGGGGCGGGAGAGGGCGACATTGGCGATGCGTCCGCGGCAGCGACTACGTTATGTTTCGACCGAACACGGAATCGGCTATCAGTTGGAAATGCCGACGGAGAGAGCGGGAGCCGGGGCCGCAATGGGACGATGCCATGAGCGATGAACGCGGCGACCGCACCCACGGTGATCGCGTTGGCCGACCTTCTCCCGACGCGCTGCTGCGCCAAGCTGCGAAGGAGGAGCAGGGACGGCTCAAGATATTCCTCGGTGCCGCCCCCGGTGTCGGCAAGACCTTCGAGATGCTGCAAACCGCCCAGGCCAAGCGCCGTGACGGCGTCGACATCGTCGTCGGCGTGGTGGAGACCCATGGCCGGCGCGAGACGGAGGCGCTGGTCGCCGGGCTGGAGGTGGTTCCGCGCCGATCCGTCGAGCACAAGGGCCATGTCCTGACCGAGATGGATCTGGACGCCATCCTCGCCCGTCGCCCGAAGATCGTGCTGGTCGACGAGCTGGCCCACACCAATGCTGCCGGCAGCCGCCATCCGAAGCGTTTTCTCGACGTGGAGGAACTGCTGGCCGCCGGCATCGACGTCTACACCACCCTGAACATCCAGCATGTCGAGAGCCTGAACGACGTGGTCGTCAAGATCACCCGCGTCCGGGTCCGTGAGACTGTGCCGGATTCGATCCTCGACCGGGCTGACGACATCGAGGTCATCGACATCGCGCCGGACGATTTGATTCAGCGCCTACAGCAGGGCAAGGTCTATGTCCCGCGCACGGCCGAACGGGCGATCCGGCATTATTTCTCCCCTGGGAACCTGACCGCGCTCCGCGAACTGGCGCTGCGGCGCACCGCCGACCGTGTTGACGAGCAGTTGCTGACCCATATGCAGGCCCATGCGATTTCTGGCCCCTGGGCAGCCGGCGAACGCCTGCTGGTCTGCATCAACGAGGATGCCAGCGGCGCCGCCCTGGTCCGCTATGCCCGACGTCAGGCCGAGCGGCTGCGCGCCCGCTGGGGCGCCATCCATGTCGAGACGAGCCGGGCTCTGCGCCTGAGTGAAGCCGATCGCGACCGCATTGCCGACACGTTGCGTCTGGTCGAGCGACTGGGCGGCGAGGCGGTCACGGTGCCTGGCAGTGATGTCGCCGACACCGCTGTCGAATACGCCCTGGCCAACAACGTCACGCACATCGTCATCGCCAAATCCACGCGTCCACGCTGGTCCGAACTGCTGCACGGCTCCGTGGCGCACAGTCTGATCCGCCGGGCGGGTGACATCAGCGTGCATGTGATCGCGGCCAGTTCCGGCGCCCCTGTTCCACCCAAGACGGTCAGGACCGAGGTGGCCCGGCAGCGGGCCTTTGCATGGTGGCCTTATGCCGCCAGCACCGGTTATGTGGCGGCGGCGCTGGGTGCGGGCCATGTGCTGCGCCAGGTGCTGGCCCTCAACAACATGGCGCTTGTCTTTCTGACCTCCGTGCTGGCGAGTGCGGTCACCGGCGGACTGGCGCCATCGCTCTATGCCAGCGTGATCAGCGTTCTGGCCTTCAACTACTTCTTTCTGCCGCCGCTTCACACCTTCACTATTTCCGATCCGGAAAACATCGTCGCTCTGCTGGTCTTCGCCATCGTCGCGGTGATCGCCAGCAATCTGACCGCCCGTGTCCGCGCCCAGGCGGTGACCGCGCGACTGCGCGCCAAGACAACGGAAGATCTCTACCAGTTCAGCCGCAAGCTGGCCGGCGTGGTGAACATGGATGACCTGCTGTGGGCCACCGCCCATCAGATCGCCGCCATGCTGAAGGTCCATGTGGTGCTGTTGCTGCCCGAGAGTGGCAGTGTAGTGGTCAGGGCCGGCTATCCGCCGGAGGACGTGATCGAGGATGCCGATCTGGCCGCAGCGGTCTGGGCCTGGGAAAACAACCGGCCGACCGGCAAGGGCGCGGACACACTGCCTGGCGCCAAGTGGCTGTTCCTGCCGATGCGCACCGGAAGAGGCGTCGTCGGTGTGGTCGGCATCGATACCAGCGGCGGGCGGGGGCGGGCCAGCGGCTTCCTGACACCCGACCAGCGGCGGCTCCTCGACGCCCTGATCGATCAGGCCGCCCTGGCGATCGAGCGGGTGATGCTGGCCGAGGATGTCGACCGGACCAGGCTGGCAGCTGAAACCGAGCGTTTGCGGTCGGCCCTGCTCACCTCGATCTCTCACGATCTGCGCACACCGCTGGCCTCCATCCTCGGCTCGGCGACCAGCCTCGTCAACTATGGGCCGATGATGGACGAGGATGGCCGGCGGGACTTGGCGGCGACGATCCAGGAGGAGGCGGAACGCCTCAACCGCTTTATTGCCAACCTGCTGGATATGACGCGGCTGGAATCCGGGGCCATCCGGCCGCGCACCGGTGCGGTCGATCTGTCCGAAGTGGTCGGCAGCGCGTTGGAGCGGGCGTCCCGCATTCTCGCAAGCCACCGGGTGGAGGTCGATCTTCCCGTCGGCCTGCCGATGGTGGACATCGATGCGGTGCTGATCGAGCAGGCACTGTTCAACCTGCTGGACAATGCCGGCAAATATGCGCCTGCCGGTTCGCTGATCACGGTGCGGGGGCAGCAGGACGGCGGGCGTGTCCGCATCGAGGTGCTGGATGAGGGCAGCGGCATTCCGCCGGAGGACGTTGAGCGGATCTTCGACAAGTTCTACCGTGTCCATGCCCAGGACCGGCAGCGCGCGGGCACCGGGTTGGGGCTGGCGATCTGCCGGGGCTTCGTCGAGGCGATGGGCGGGACCGTCACGGCTGGCAACCGCCGCGACCGAAGCGGGGCCGTCTTCACCCTGACTCTGCCCAGGGCTGCCGACCTGTCCGGATATGAAGAGGAAGCCGCCGCATGAAGTCGGACTCCAACCCATTGCGCGTGCTCGTCGTCGATGACGAACCGCCCATCCGGCGCTTTCTGCGCACCAGCCTGGCTGCCCAGGGATACGACATTATTGAAGCCGAGGACGGGACCAAGGCCCTGGAGGAGGTGCGCCGGCGATCTCCCGATCTTCTGGTCCTCGATCTCGGATTGCCGGACATCGATGGGCTGGAGGTCATCCAGCGCCTGCGTGGAAGCGGCGTGGCCCTGCCGATCATCGTGCTGTCCAGCCGGGTGGACGAGGCCGGCAAGGTCGAAGCGCTCGATCTCGGGGCCGACGACTATGTGACCAAACCCTTCGGGGTCGATGAACTGCTGGCCCGTATCCGCACGGCCATGCGCCACAAGCTGCAGCAGCAGGGGGAGCGGCCGCTGTTCCGCAGCGGCGACCTGACCGTCGATCTGGTCCGCCGCATCGTCACCGTGCGCGGCGAGGAGGTGAAGCTGTCGCCGCGCGAATATGATCTGCTCCGGCTTCTGGTGGCACACGCAGGCAAGGTGTTGACCCACCGCTTCATCCTCAAGGAAGTGTGGGGCGGTGAAACCGACATCCAGTATCTGCGGATATACATCCGTCAGCTGCGGCAGAAGATCGAACCCGATCCGGAACGTCCCCGCCACATCCTGACCGAGACGGGGGTCGGCTACCGGCTGCGGACGCCGGACTGAAGCCCACCTGCGTTGCAGGCAAATAACCAAGGCGCTGAGATGGACTTCTACACCATGCTTCCCCCTTCATAGGAGGGTTGCCTCCCTTCGCTCCGCCAATAACGGACTTTGACTTTCCGCATTTCGGGATGCTTATCCCTTGGACTCACGGTACAAGCGCAACACCTGCTAAGGTGTTGTTGCGATGGGAAAACATTATAGTCAGCTCAGCCTCGTCGAGCGGAAGAAGATCGAGCTTTTGTGGGAGCAAGGGCTGTCTTCGAGAGAGATCGGCGCGCAATTGGGGCGGTCGGCGTCGACGATCAGCCGTGAGATACGTCGGAATGCGCAGCCGACCAACCAGTGGCGGGGATGCTACGATGGGGAGCGGGCCGATCAAATGGCAGCCCGGCGGCGGCGGTGGGATGCACGCTTCAAGCTGACGCGCCAGCCAGCCCTCCAAGGCGGCCAAGCCGGTCATCGACCGCCTGCTCAACTTCTGGGAACCGTTGCCCGCAAGCCTGCGGCGTTCCACCACCTTCGGCAATGGCACCGAGTTTGCCGAGCATCATCAGCTGATCGACAAGCTCGGAATGCAAACTTATTTCTGCGACCCTCACGCACCCTGGCAGAAAGGCGGCGTCGAGAACACAATTGGACGGATGAGGCGCAATTACCCCGGAAGACAAACCTCGCCGATACAACTTCGCAGGAGATCGAGGCTCACGCGGATTGGGTTAACTCCATACCGCGTGAGTACCTCGACTTCTTCACGCCAGATGATCTATTCTCTAAAAATCTCTCTGTTGCGCTTCAAGCGTGAGGCCATCGCCAGAGAGGAAAGGGAAAGACGGTCAGGCGTGCACGCCTGCCCCCTGAACCGCCGTCTTCGGCGCCACCGCGGCAGCGGCGACCGGCTTCTTCAGGAGGCGCAACGCAACCGCGGTCACCACCGTGCCGACCACCAGGGCCACCACATAGCCCAGCAGATGCGTCACAGCGTTCGGGATCGGCAGGACGAAGATGCCGCCATGGGGCACCTTCAGCTCAGCCCCCACCGCCATCGAAATGGCGCCGGTCAGCGCACCGCCGATCATCAGCGCCGGGATGACGCGCAACGGATCGCGGGCGGCGAAGGGAATGGCGCCTTCGGTGATGAAGGCGATGCCCAGGACGGCGGCGGCATTGCCGGCCTCGCGCTCCTCATGGGTGAAGCGGTCGGAGAACAGCTTGGTGGCGAGCGCCAGACCCAGCGGCGGCACCATGCCGGCGGCCATCGCGGCAGCCATCGGGGTGTAGACCTGCGACGCGATCAGGCCGGTGGAGAAGGCGTAGGCCGCCTTGTTGACCGGACCGCCCATGTCGAAGGCCATCATCGCGCCGATCAGCAGTCCGAGCAGGATGGCGCTGCTGCCCTGCATGCCCTTTAGCCAGGCGCTCATCCAGGCCAGCGCCTCGGCGACGGGCGTGCCGACGACATAGATCATCAGCAGGCCAGTCAGCAGCGATCCCAGCAGCGGCAGGATCAGCACCGGCTTCAGCCCTTCCAGGTTGCGGTGCAGCTTGATGTGACGGTTCAGGAAGGCGGTGCCGTATCCGGCGATGAAGCCGGCGACGATGCCGCCGAGGAAGCCGGCGCCGATGCTGCCGGCCAGCATGCCGCCCACCATGCCGGGGGCGATGCCGGGACGGTCGGCGATGGAATAGGCGATATAGCCGGCCAGCGCCGGCACCATCAGGGCGAAGGCCCCCTTGGCGCCGATCTGGAACAGGGCATAGCCCAGCGTCCCGGCGTTGGATTCCTCATAGACGTAGATGCCGCCCAGCGCAAAGGCGAGCGCGATCAGCAGGCCGCCCGTCACCACGAAGGGCAGCATGAAGGACACGCCGGTCATCAGATGCTTGTAGGGGCCGGTGCGCTGGGCCGACCGCTCCGCCTTGCCGGCGGCGACCGCATCAACCAGCGGGGTCGTCCCGCCCGAGGCACCGCCGACGGCGCCATGTGTCTTCGCCTCGGCCAGGGCACGGTTGACCAGGGCCTTGCCGTCGTTGATGGCGGGCTTGGTGCCGCTCATGAACACGCGCTTGCCGGCGAAACGGGACAGGTCGATCTGGGTGTCGGCGGCGATCAGGACGACGTCGGCCTCGCGGATCTCCTCGTCGGTCAGCGTGTCGCGCGCACCGACGGAGCCCTGCGTCTCCACCCGGACCTTGTGGCCCAGCGCGGACGCCGCCTGCTGGATGCCCTCGGCCGCCATGAAGGTGTGGGCAATTCCGGTCGGGCAGGAGGTGATGGCGACGATCCGGCGCGGCGCCGTTGCCGCCGGAGGAGCAGCGGAACCGAGCACGCTCCCCAGCACGGCGTCGGGATTGCCCAGCACCTCGTCCAGCGATGCGGAAACGCGCTTGACCGCGCCGAAGCGTGCCTCATCCAGATCGCCGCTGCCGACGAGCACCACGCCGTCCGCCGCCGCCAACGCCGCTGCGTCGAGCGGCGACTGGATGCCGAGGCTGGTGCGGATTTCCACCAGGATGCGGTGGCCGGCCGACGATGCCGCCTTGCGCAGTGCTTCGGCGGCCAGAACCGCCTGGGTGGTGAGGTCTCCCGCCGCGATCACGGCCAACAGGTTCGCCATTGTTTCCTCCTGGCGGGTTCGCGCCCGCGCCTGTCACTGTATTGAAGTCCGTCGGATGCTTTCGGCAGGTTCAGTCGAGCCGGCTCAGCGTTACCTGCGCGGCGAGCGCCCGCACTGTTGCGGGATCGGGCAGGTTGGGACCGAAGCAGCCGAGCTTGGCGCCGGCGAAGGCCACCGACAGCCGGGCCACATCCTCCAGCCCGCCATCCTGCTGGAAGGCGGCGATCAGCCCCGCCACCATGGCGTCACCCGCCCCGACGGTGCTCAGCGCCTGGACCGGCGGCAACCGGCCATGCAGGGCGCGGGCGCCATCCACGAACAGAGCGCCGTCCGCCCCCAGCGACACCACCACCACCGACACGCCGCGCCGCTGCAGTCCACGCGCCGCGTCCAGAAGGTCGGCATCGGTCGGCAGCGGCCGGCCGGCCCAATCCTCCAGCTCGTGCCGGTTGGGCTTGATGCAATGGGGCAGCGCGCCGGTGGAGGCCAAGGCGGCTGCGAGCGGCGCCCCACTGCTGTCCAGCACCACGCGGGCCCCGGCCGCCGCCAGATCGGCGGTCAGGATGGCATAGGTGTCGGTGGGCAGACCGTCCGGCAGGCTGCCGGCCAGCAGGACCGGGATGCTAGGCTCCACAAGCCGGCGAACCGTCTCCTGCACCCGGCCGAGCGCGCCGGGATCGGCGGTGAGGCCCGGCAGGTTGATGTCCGTCGTGTCGTTGGCCGCAAGATCGGCGATCTTGATGTTGACCCGCGTTTCGCCCGGCAGCCGCAGGAAGGCGTCGGCGATGCCCTTGGCCTGGAACAGCGCCTCGAACGGCGCAGCGTTGCCGGTGCCGAGCAGTCCGGTGGCGACCACCGGCGTCCCCCAATCGGCAAGGCAGCTGGCGACGTTGACGCCCTTGCCGCCGGCATTGTGGCGCACCGCCTTGGCGCGATGGACGCTGCCGGGCTTCAGCGCATCCACCGTGATGGTCTGATCGATGGCCGGGTTCAGCGTGACGGTGACGACAGGCTTGGTGGCGGCTTTCGTCATGATACGTCCCCCTCCAGCGCCCGCACCTCGTCGGAGGATTCGCAGTCGAGCGCCCGCTGGGCCAGCGCCTGCAGACCCGCGAGGTCGCTGTCGCGCAGCCGGTCCTTGACGCCGGGGATGTCGCGCGGGGTCATCGACAGCTCGCGGACGCCGAGGCCGGCCAGCAGGGCGGCGCCGAACGGATCACCGGCGATGCCTCCGCAGACGCCGACCCAGCGGCCATGCTTCTCGGCCCCCTCGACCGTCATGCGGATCAGGCGCAGCACCGACGGGTGCAGGCTGTCGGCCTCCGCCGCCAGTTCGGGATGCTGGCGGTCGACGGCCAGCGCGTATTGCGTCAGGTCGTTGGTGCCGATGGAGAAGAAATCGACATGGCGGGCCAGCACGTCGGCCTGGATGGCGGCGGCCGGCACCTCCACCATGATGCCGAGCGGCACCGCCGGTGCGTCCAGTTCCGTCCGGATGCGGTCGCAGACGGCGCGCAGAGCCTCGATCTCGCGCAGCGTGGTGATCATCGGGAACATGATCAGCAGCGCCCCCGGCTTCGCCCCCTTGGCGGCGCGGTAGAGGGCGCGGACCTGCGGTTCCAGCAGTTCCGGATGGCGCAGCAGCAGGCGGGCGCCGCGCACGCCGAGGAAGGGGTTCTCCTCATGCGGCAGCTGCAGGTGCGGCACCTGCTTGTCGCCGCCGATGTCGAGCGCGCGGACGATCAGCGGACGGCCGTCCAGCGCCTCCAGCATGGCGCGGTAGGTCTGGTACTGCTCCTCCTCGCTGGGGGCGTCGCCGCGCTCCAGGAACAGGAACTCGGTGCGCATCAGCCCGACGCCTTCGGCCCCCTGCGACAGGGCGACCGGTACCTGATCGGGGCGGTTGACGTTGGCACCGATCTCCACCGTGTGGCCGTCTCGGGTGCGGGCAGGCAGGCCGCGCCGCTCCTCCTGATGGGCCTTCTTGACGCGCTGCTCCTCGATCCAGCCAAGGGCGGCGGCCAGGGCGGTGTCGGGCGGGTCGAGGTACAGGCGGCCTGACTGGCCGTCGAGGATGGCGGTGGTGCCGTTGGCAAGCTCGGTCAGCGCGCCGCCGCCCGCCACCATCGCCGGCAGCCCCAGCGTGCGCGCCAGGATCGCGGTGTGGGAGGTCGGGCCGCCCTGCGCCGTCGCCAGACCGATGACGCGCCCCATGTCGAGCGCGGCGGTATCGGACGGAGACAAATCGTCGGCGACCAGGATGCAGGGGGTGTCCGGCAGGTCGCGAATGGAGCCGCCGCGCAGGTCCGGATCGATGCGGGTCAGCACCCGGCGGCCGACATCGCGCAAATCGGCGGCACGGCCGGCCAGCACCGGGTTGGGGTTGGCGGCCAGCTTGGCGGCGCTGCGCTCCACCGCCTCGTTCCACGACCAGCCGGGACCATGCCCCTCCACCATCAGCTGGCAGGCGAGCGTGATCAGGTCGGTGTCGTTCAGCAGCTCCGCTTGCGCGGCGAAGATTCCCGCTTCGGCCGGTCCCAGCCGGCGGGCGGTGTCGTCGGCCAGCGCCTTCAGCTGTTGGCGGGTCAGGTTCAGCGCCTCGTGCAGGCGGTTGCCGCCCTCCAGCAGCGGGGCGGGCCGGTCGGGAACTGTCAGGTCGGCCTTCGGCATCACATGGACCGGCCCGATGGCGAGGCCGGGACTGGCACCGATACCGGCGACCACCGGCATTTCGCGCCCGGCCGCAGCCGGCGGCGTCCAGCCCTGCACCACGGCCTTCGCCTTGCGCGCCGCGGCGGCGGCGTCCGCCTTCTCCCGCGCGCTGAGGCCGGTGATGGTGGCGCGCAGGCGGTTCAGCACCGCGCGCGCATCGGGACCGTCGGCGGACACGGTGATGCGGTCGCCGGGGCGCAGGCCAAGCTGCAGCAGCGCCACCAGCGTCTTGCCGTCCACGGCCTCGTCGCCATGACGGACGCGCACCCGGCCGGATGCCGCTCGGGCGGTCTCGACCCAGGTGGCGGCGGGGCGGGCATGCAGGCCGGTCGGGTAATCGACCACCCATTCGAAGCTCTCGGCGAGGTCGCCGGCCTCTGATGCGGGCGTGGCCGGGGCGGCGGTCTCGTCCGACAGGGCGGCGGCGAGATCGGCGGGATCGGTGGTGGTGAACAGGGCGTTCAGCCGCGCCTCGTCCTGCATCAGGCGGGTCAGGCGGCGCAGGATGGCGATGTGGGCATCCGACTGGGCGGCGATGGCGACGACCAGCCGGGCGGTCTGCCCGTCGTTCCAGACCACGCCGTCCGGCACCTGAAGGATGGCGATGCCGTTGCGGCGGACCAGATTGCGGTCGTCCACCATGCCGTGCGGAATGGCTACGCCATGGCCGAGGAAGGTGTTCGCCACCGATTCCCGGCGGATCATGCTGTCGGCATAGGCGGGGTCGATGCAGCCCGCGGCGATCAGCAGCTGCGCCGCCTCGCGGATCGCCGCCTCCTTCCCGGCCGGGGCGGCGCCCAGGCGGATCAGATCGGGGGGAAGGCTCAAGGGGTGCGTGTCGGTGGCCATGGCAACCGTCTCCTCCGCGTGTTCTTGTCTGTCCTCTTGATTCTCAGTGAAAACGATTACAGACGGACTGTCAACGGCTGCCGCAATGCAGCATCGGCACTTTTTCAGCGGAGCGTCTTGTCAAGCGGGCTGAAATGGGGAATGCTCCGGTCATCGTATTGGAAACGTTTTCAGAAAACCGCCCTCGCCCCAACCCGCTCTGGTCAGGCCGGGCCGCGCACGGCTAAGATCGCCTCCCCTTACGGGGCACCCCCTACCACCACTGGTTTGCAGATGAACGCCTCCGGCAAGACCGCCAGCATCAAGGACGTGGCCCTGGCCGCCGGCGTATCGGTCGCCACCGTGTCGCGCGTGCTGAGCAACGGCCCGGTCAGCGAGGCGTTGCGCAAGCGGGTGGAGGATGCGGTGCGCGCCACCGGCTACCGCCCCAACCTGTCGGCACGGCGGCTGCGCTCTCAGCATTCGCAGACGATCGGGCTGGTGGTGTCGGACATCCGCAACCCCTTCTTCACCGCCGTCAGCCGCGCGGTGGAGGATGCGGCCTATCGCGCCGGCATGCGCGTGATCCTGTGCAACAGCGACGAGAATCCGGAGCGGGAGGAGCTGTACCTGCGCCTGATGCAGGAGGAGCGGATCACCGGCCTGATCTTCGCCCCGACCCGCGCGACGCTCGACCGGCTCGACACGCTCGACCTCGATTTTCCCGTCGTGCTGATCGACCGCAACGCGCCGACCGCCCGCCACGACGCCGTGGTCCTGGACAACCCGCGCGCCGCGGCGATGCTGGTTGAGCATCTGCACGCTCAGGGCTATCGCCGGATCGCCGGCCTGTTCGGCAACACCAGCACCACCGGCCAGGAGCGGTACGAGGGCTATCGCTCGGCCATGTCGGCCCGCGGACTGGCGCCGGCCGCCCGCTTCCTCGCCCCCCATGCCGACGCGGCGGAGGAGGCGGTGGTGGACTGGATGGCGGAGCCCGACAGGCCGGAAGCCTTCATCGTCAGCAACAGCCTGTTCCTGATGGGCGTGGTGAAGGCCGCCCGCCGGCTGAAGCTGTCGATCCCCGACGGGCTGGCGGTGGCCGGATTCGACAATGAACCCTGGACGGAACTGGTCGGTCCCGGCCTGACCGTCATCGAGCAGCCGGTGCAGGACATCGGCCAATCGGCGATGGCCCTGCTGTTCGAACGGCTGGAAACGCCGGACCGTCCCCGCCGCCGCCTCATCCTGGGCGGCACCTGCATCGTGCGCGGCTCAACCGCCGCGCGGATGGCCGACGCCGACTGAACCGGCGGCACTGAACCGGCGCGTCCTGCGGCGATTGGGCTAGCGGTCCCGACTGCAACCTTTTGTGGATCAGCCTGACCGGCCGGGCATTGGGGCCCGCATCGAACGGGCTGCGGCACCGCCGCCGCACCCGGCAGCGAAACGCAACCGCGCTTCCCCCTCTCCTCTCGTGTGCCGCCGGTCCGGCAATGGACTACTCCCGATGCCGGAACATGGGCGTCGCCGATAACCAATGCCCGAAAGATACGCTAAGACTCCCAGTTCCCGGCAACGGACGATCAAAGAAAAATACTCCCCCGGTGTGCGGGAAGAACAGTTCCGAAAGCGGCGTTGACCGTCGCCCAACACCCCACTACCGTTCAGTTTGCAATGCACAACAAAAATGCTCGCCTGAGCTAATAACGGCGCCCAAAGATCGCTGTTCCACTCTGCGGCAATTTTTAGGGTAACCAAGTAATTGTTGTGACAATCAACTAATTCTTGGTGACGTTCATGACCCATGATGGTCTCCCCTGGTGGGGACCGGCCTGCCGACAAAACAAGAAGCACGAATCCAGGGGAGGACTCAGTGCGCACACTTCAGGGACTTCGACGGGGGTGAAGGCGCGATGCTGAAAGGTCTGACCGGACGCAAGGCGGCGGCGAAGGGGGGCGGTTTCGCCCGGCATGGCGTGACGACTGTACTCGTCACCGCCGCCACGATGGCGCTCGGACTGCTGACGGGAATTCTCGTCGCCCGCACCATCGGTCCGGAGGGACGGGGGGCGCTGACCGCCGTTCTCACCACCATTCAGATGCTGGGCTGGCTGTTCGCCATGGGCTGCGGCAAGGCGGTCACCTACGCGCTGTCGCGGGACCATTCGGCCGGCGGCCGGCTGCTGAGCACCTGGACGCTGATCCTGCTGCCGCTGGCGGCGCTGGCGATCGGCACCGGCTATCTGCTGCTGCCGCTGCTGCTGGCCGCGCAGCCGGTCGAGACGCTGGAACTGGCGCGCCTCTATCTGCCCATGATCGCCATGGCCCTCCTGGCGGAGCTGATGCTGGGGCTGATCCTGGGCGATCAGGATTTCCGCAGCTTCAACGCGCTGAACTTCATCCAGCCGGCCGGCGTCGCCACGCTCTACGCCGTCCTTTGGGCCGCCGGCCACTTCACGGTGGAGGCCGCCGTCATCGTGCAGGCGGCGATGAGCACGCTGGTGCTGGTCGTGGCCACGGTCCTGCTGGTCCGCCGCCACGGGATCGGCCGTCCCGACCCGGCGCTCGGCCGGCAGACGCTCTGGTATGCGCTGCGCACCCATGGCGACGTGGTGGGCGGAGTCATCACCCAGCGGCTGGACCTGCTGATCATCCCGGCCGTCCTGCCGGCAAAACAGGTCGGGCTCTACGCCCTGGCGACCAGCCTGTCCTGGCTGATCGTCAGCCTGTCGAGCGCGCTGGCCACCGTCGTGATGCCCGCCGCCACCCGGCGGGGCCAGTCGGGGCGGGCGCTGGTGCTGAACAGCCTGCAGGTGACCTTCGCCATCGGCGGGCTGCTCGGCGGCGGGCTGTTCGTCTTCGCCGACATCGCCATCAGGCTGGTCTACGGCCCGTCCTTCGCCGACAGCGCGCTTCCGCTGCGGCTTCTGCTGCCGGGCGCAGTTCTCTATGCCGCCGCCTCGATCCTGCTGAACGGGCTCTATGCGGAGAACCGGCCCTTCACCGCCACCATGGCCAACCTGCTGGGCATGCTGGTCACGCTGGGCGGCCTGCTGCTGTTCCTGCGCAGCGGCGGGATCCTGGCCGCGGCCATCGTCTCCACGGTGGCCTACACGCTGGTGTTCGCCACCGCGGCGATCCTCTACCGCCGGGAGACCGGACTGCCCTGGCGCGTCTTCCTTCCCGACCCGGCGGTGCTCGCGGCATTGCCGCGGCGCCTGATCGCACTCGCCAAACCGCCTCCGGTGACCGCCGCTCCAGCCGGACCCGCAGGCAAATGACAGAACCTACAGGATTTGGGGGATCCACAATGCGACTGTCGCTCTTGACGCCCGAATATCCACCCGGCGAGAAGCTCGGCGGTATCGCCACCCACACCCACACGATGGCCCGTGCGCTGGCGCGGCTGGGCCACACCGTCCAGGTGGTGACCCCGTGGAAGGCCGGCGGCCTGCCGGCCGGCACCACCATCGAGGACGGCGTGACGGTGAACCGCGTCGATCCGGGGCCGCACCTGCATGCGGTCGTGGACCGGTTCCGGACGAACCGCCGGCTGGCCGACGCCGTCCGCGCCTTCCGTCCCGACGTGGTTCATGCCGCCGAGTTCGATGCCGACGCCTGGTGGCTGACCCGTTTCAGCACCATTCCCGTGGTGACGCGGCTGGCGACGCCGACCGGGCTGGTGATGGACACCAACACGCAGCCCTGGGTGCCGCACACCCATCTTCTGAACGCGCTCGAACGCGACCAGACCAAGCGCAGCGCGGCGATCTACGCCTCCACCCGCGCCATCGCCCGGCGGGTGGCCGATTACTGGCGCATCCCGCCGGAGCTGGTCCAGGTCATCCCCAACAGCATCGATCTCGCCGCGGTGGCGGCAAACCGGACGGCCGAGCCGCCGATGGCGCTGCCGAAGCGCTTCATCGCCTTCTTCGGACGGCTGGAGGGGCGCAAAGGCATCGCCACGCTGGGCCGCGCCATTCCCGGCGTGCTGGCCGCCAACCCCGACCTGCATCTGATGATGATCGGCGGGGAAGACGTCGCGAGCACCGCGATCATCGACCAGTTCCGCCGCGACGTCGCGCCGGTGGCCGACCGGGTCCATTTCACCGGCGCCCTGCCGCGCAACGATGCGCTGGCCGTGGTGGCGCGTGCGGAGATGGCGGTCGTCCCGTCCCTGTGGGAGAGCTTCGGCTTCGTGGTGGTGGAGGCGATGGCGCTGGGCGTGCCGGTGGTCGCCAGCGACTGCGGCGGCTTCCCGGAAATCATCGAGCATGGCCGCACCGGCTGGCTGGTCCCGCCGGGGGAGGCGGAGCCGCTGCGCGACATGCTGATCGCCCGGCTGGCCGACCCCGAGGGGCTGAAGACGGTCGCCGCGGCGGGGCTGGAGCATGCGAAGAGCTTCGACGTCGACACCGTCGCCGCCCAGGTCGCCGCCCTGCTGGAGAATGCCAAGGCGGAGCGGTCGCAGGCCGCAGGCTCCGGCATCTACAACAACGGCTATCGCCGCCATTTCCGCCCCGACCACCCGACCACCCCCTTCTACCGCATCTATGACGAGAAGCGGCGCGCGGTGGCGGCGGAGCTGGAGCGGCTGCCGCGGATGCGCATCCTCGATGTCGGCGGCGGATACGGCCGCATCACCGGCCCCTTCGCCGGCCGTCACGACGTGACCCTGGTCGACATCTCGCACGAGATGCTGGCCGAGGCGAAGGAGCGCTTCCCGGCCCTGACCGTCCAGCAGGCCGACGCCCGCAAGCTGCCCTTCGCTGACGACAGCTTCGACCTCGTCATCGCCATGGATTTGCTCTGCCACCTGCCGGACCTCGAAGCCGGCGTGCGCGAGTTGCAGCGGGTGGTCAAGCCCGGCGGGCGGATCGTCTGCGACACCACCAACGCCAACCCGCTGTGGGTGATCGCCTATCCCGGCTACTACCGCTGGCGGCCCGACCGGCTGCTGGCGACCATGCGCTGCCACGGCGTCCTGCCGGAATGGAAGGCGCTGGTCCGCCACCATTGGGCGCCGGAAATGCGCAAGGCCATCGCCGCCACCGGCCTGACCCTGCAGAAGACCGAACATTTTGGCCCGCCGGGGGTGGCGAAGTGGCACCTGTGGTGGTGCCGGCGCGGCGGCAAGGGCACGGAGGGGCACGCATCGTGACGAAACCGCCCCTGCTCCTTTTCCTCGCCCATGGCGGCGACCCGCACCGCGTCGCCATGGCGCCGGTGCTGGCCGCCGCGGCGGAACGCGCCGGCTGGGCCTTCGACCTCTATTACGACGGGCGGCGCAGCGGTCGCCATTTCGGCGGCTGGGAGGACGGCAACCGCACCGAGGCGACCGGCACCGGCAGCCTGATGGCCGGCGGCCGGCATCTGGACCATGCGCTGTGGCTGACCACCCGCTACCGCGTCGTGGCGCTGGGCGATCCGGCTTCCCCGCTGTGGCCGGTGGTGGAGGCGGGGGGCGAATCCGCCCTGCGCAGCACCGACCCTGCCGCGCTCTACGAGGCCGCCTTCCGCCTGCTGGAGCAGCCGATCCCGGCAGAGGTCGCGGTGCTGGACATGGCGCCGCAGACCCCGCTCGGCATCGTCGCCGCGCCGTTTCTCTACCCGCAATTGATGGCGAAGCCCTGCCTCGGCATCGATGTCGGCGCCGACGCCGGGCTGCGGCAGCGGCTGGAGGCGCTGGGCGCCCGCCATTTCACCGGCCATTGCGTCGACCCGGTGCGCGCCCGGCACTTCCCCGGCGGCCTCGACGCGGTCGAAGGCAGGGTGGCGGGGGAAAGCTATGCCAGCTTCAGCGCCGCGCTGGCCCACCGCCATGCCGGCTGGGGCCGCGGCACCCTGCTGGGCGATCCCGACCTGATCGCGGCGCAGTTGCCGCTGGCGGCGGCCAAGCGTCTGCTCCCGCTCTATGGCCGGCCGCAGACCGACGTGATCGAGCGCGCCGCCGACCTGATCCGCAACGGAGCCGATCCGGTCTATGGCCGGCAGTTCGACGACCACGACTTCTTCGCCCTGGGCCGCCTGGGTCGCGGGCTGCAGATCGTCGATCCCGATCCGCCCTTCGCCAGCACGGCCGACGTGCCGCTGCGCATCGCGGAGCCGCCGCGCCCCTTCACCGATTACGAACCGGACGACGCCACCCTGCGCCGCTGGGCGGCGGAAGGGCGGGTGCTGACCACGCTGGTGCTGTGGTCGGGCATGATCCGCGAACTGCACTGCATCCCGCGCATCCTCGATCTGGTGGCGGCGACCGGCCTGCGTTGCGGGCTGGTGGTCACCGTCGACAGCCTGACCCAGTCCAGCCCCGCCGACCTCGCGCTGCTGTCGGTGCCGGAGGAACGCGGCGGCGTGCTGGGCCGGGTGGAACTGCTGCTGGGCAGCACCGGCCGTGGGGTCTGCGCCGAAGGCGAGATGCCGAGCGACGAACTGGCCCGCCTGCTGACCGACGCCCGCGCGGAGATGGCGACCATGCTGCCGCCGGGGCTGATGCCGCGCGGCTGGTGGCCGCTGGTCGACTCCCCCCTGGTGCCGGGCCGCACCCCGCGTTTGCATTGGGAGGAGGGCCGGCCCGTCCTGCGCATCTCGCCCCGTCCGCGCCCGTCGGAAACCCCGGCGGCCAGCGTTGAGGCCGCGACGGAGGGCACGCCCCGCAAGGCGCCGACACGGGCCGGGGCTCCGGCCATGGACGCCCGGCGCCTGATCGGCAATGCGCTGCGCCGCTACCGGCTCGACCGCTTCTACGAGGCATGGCGGCCCTATGACAGCGCCCGCCCCGGTCCCCTGCGGCGGGACGTCGCCTCCGCCGTCCGTTCCGCCGGCTTCGACTACATGTGGACCAAGGCCGCCTTCGGTTCGGCGGAACCGGCGCTGGTCGACGGGGAGTTCGTGGCCCTGCCCTTCACCGCCGGCGATTGGGATGGCTGGTCGCCCTTCTACACCATCCGCAACACCGCGCAGGTGCGGGCGGCCGAACGCCGCCTGACCCGCAGCGGCCGGCCGGGGTGGTTGGCGTCCAACATCGATTCCATCCTGTGGATGCTGCCGGGCGAGGTGCTGGAGAAGGGGCGCGCCCTGTTCCAGGTCGCCCGGCTCGTCGCCGGCGGCGGCGGGACCGGCACGCTGGTCAACGTCACGCCCAACACCGTCGCCCGCTACGCCCGCATCCTGGCCGAGATGAAGGCGGGACGGGGCACCCCCACAGCCCCGGAGCTGCCGGCGGAGATCCGCGGCGACCCGGCGCCGGACGCCCCCTCCGCCCCCCGCCAGCCCACCCGTGACCCGGCAGAGGTCGCCTGAACGATTGGTCGCCTGAACCATCGCGGCCGCATTGCACCTCCGCGCACCGTTTGTCGAGATGAAGGAGTTCAGCCCATGGACGCACCGGAACACCGATTGCCGCCAGGCACGGCCGGTATCCCCTCCGGCTTTGTCGCACCGCCGGTCGGAACGGGCGCCGACAAGGTCAACGTAGGCCGTCTGGTCCAGACGCTGTGGCGCCAGAAATGGCTGATCCTTGGGCTGACCGCGGTGCTGTGGCTGCCCGCGGTGCTGCTGATCAATGCCATGACGCCGCTCTACAGCGCCTCATCCGTCGTGGTGATCGATCCGCATACGAACCGGGTCATCAACATCCCCTCGGTGTCGGAACCGATGGGAATGTTTCTCGACACCGTCAACACCGAGGTCGAGATTCTGCGGTCCCGCGATCTCGCCCGCCGGGTGGTGGAGATGCTGAATCTCGGGAAGGAGCCGGAATATGCCGCAACTCCCGACAAACCCGGCCTTCTGACCCCCTTGATGGACGAAGGCCGCGCCCTGCTGACGGATGTGGCGTCCGATCTTCCCGAACCGCTGTCCGCCCTGCTGACGCCGGCCGCGCGCCCGCCCGCTCCGACCGGCAGTGCCGAGGAGAAGGAAACCGCCCGCCTGATCTACGCTTTCCAGAAGAACCTGCGCATCAACCCCGGCGTGCAGTCGCGGGCGATCCGCATCACAGTGGAGGCCAAGGACCCGCAACTGGCGGCCCGCGCCGCCAACGCCGTCGCCGACGCCTACCTCGCCATCCAGGTTGAGGCGAAGCGCAAGGCCACCCAGAACGCCAGCGAGTGGCTGCAGAGCCGGCTGGACGAGCTGCGCCAGGACATGACCACCACCGGCCGCGCCGCCGTCGAGGCGATGCGCGCCGAAACCGGCATGGCCAAGGGCCGCGATGCTCCCCTGGTCAACGAAGAGATGTCAGCCCTGAACGCCCAACTGGCGGAGGCGCGCACCGCGTTGACCAATGCCCAGGGCCGGCTGCGCCAGTTGCAGTCCGTCCAGCCCGGCAATCCTGAATCGCTGACCGGCGCCGACATCGGCACCGACCCGCTGATCACCGGCCTGCGCCAGCGTCAGACGGCACTGAGCGCCCAACTGGCGGAGCTGCGTGCCCAATATGGCGACCGTCACCCGGCGCTGGCGCGGCCCGCCGCGGAGTTGCGCGAACTCAATGCCGCCCTCGCCACCGAGGTGGATCGCGTGATCCGCAGCCTGCGGGGCGAGGTGGAGCAGCAGATCGCCAAGATCCAGAGCCTGTCCCGCCGGCTGGAGGCCCTGCGAACGGAATCCTTCGACAACCTGCAGGCGGACGTGCGGTTGCGCGAGCTTCAGCGGCAGGCCGACGCATCCGACGACAACTATCGCCGCGCCGTCACCCGCCTGAAGGAGACCCAGGTGCTCCAGGCGCTGGAGATGACGCCCGACGTGCGCATCGTGTCCTCCGCCGACGTCCCGGTGGGGCCGGTCGGGCCGGGCAAGTCCGTGCTGGCGGCGTTGGCCGCGGTGGTCTGCGGCGCCATCGCCACCGGCATCGCGTTGGTACGGACCGCCAGCCAGCGCGGCGTCTACAGCTCCCATCAGGTGGAGGCGGTTCTCGGGCTTCCGGCGGTCGGTATCGTGCCGCTGCTGGGCCGGATCAAGCGGTACACCGGCTCCGACGCCAAACGCGACCCCTATTCCAACACCGGCGGCGGCGAATTCGCCGAGGCGGTCTGGCGGCTTTGCGCGCGCCTGCATCTGGTCCGCACCGGCGCCGAGCCGGCCACGGTCAAGGGCGGCGAGGTGGTGATGCTGACCTCGTCGGTCGCGGGCGAGGGGAAGACGACGCTGGCGGTGGCGCTGTCCGCCTTCCTGGCCGACACCGGCCGCCGGGTCGTCATCGTCGACTGCGACACCCGCCGCCCCGCCGTGCACCGGCTTCTCGGCGGCACCCGCCCGCCCATGGGGCTGACCGACCTGCTGGAAGGCGATGCGACGCTGGATCAGGTCGTGCAGATCGACGACCGCCGCCGGGTGGCGGTGATCGCAGCCGGCCGGCCGGTCGAGCGCCCGCAGATCCTGTTCGGCTCCAAGGCCATGCTGTCGCTGCTGGTGGAGCTGTCCGAACGCTACGACGTCGTCGTCCTCGACACGCCGCCGGTGCTGTCGGTGTCGGACGCGCTGATCCTGGCGCCGTTGGCCGACCGTGTCCTCTACGTCGTGCGCTGGGCGCGCACCGCCACCAGCCTTGCCAGCGCCGGCATCAAGCAGGTTCGGCAGGTCGGCGGGCGGATCGGCGGCGCGGTGCTGTCGATGGTCAACGCCCGCGACCACGCGAACCTGGAATACGGCGCCCGTCCGCCCAGCGGCCGTTCGTACCGCCTGCGCCGCATCGCCTGAACGGAAGCATCCAGAACCCAAAAACCCTCGGCCCAAGTGAAGGCCTGCCCCTTGCCGGAGGACCCACAATGAAAGTCGCGATCGTCCATTACTGGCTCGTCGGGATGCGCGGGGGGGAGAAGGTTATCGAAGCCCTGTGCGAGCTGTATCCGGAGGCCGACGTCTTCACCCACGTCTACCGGCCGGAGCGGATCTCCCCGATCATCCGCAGCCATCAGGTCACCACGACCTTCATCGACCGGCTGCCGATGGCCCACCGGATGTATCAGAAGTACCTGCCCCTGATGCCGCTGGCGTTGGAGCAGCTCGACCTCAGCGACTATGACCTCGTCATCAGCAGCGAATCCGGCCCGGCGAAGGGGGTGCTGACCCGGCCGGACGCGCTGCACGTCTGCTACTGCCACACGCCGATGCGCTATGTGTGGAGCGGCTACCACGATTACTTGCACTCGGCCGGGCCGATCGTCCGGCCGCTGATGCCCTATGCCATCCACCGGCTGCGGCAATGGGATCTGGCGACGGCGGCGCGGGTCGACCGCTTCATCGCCAATTCGGAGACGGTGGCGAAGCGCATCTGGCGGGTCTACCGCCGCGATTCCACCGTCATCAACCCGCCGGTGGAAACCCGGCGCTTCGCCACCGCGGAGCCGCCCGGCGATCATTACCTGTTCGTCAGCCAGCTGGTGTCCTACAAGCGGGCCGACGTGGCGATCGAAGCCTTCAACCGCATGGGCCGCAAGCTGGTCGTGGTCGGCGAGGGCGAGGAATACCGGCGGCTGAAGCAGATGGCCGGGCCGACGGTGGAGTTGCTGGGCCATTGTTCCGCCGAGGAGCTGGACCGGCAGTATGCCGCCTGCCGCGCCCTGATCTTCACCGCCAACGAGGATTTCGGCATCGTGCCCGTCGAGGCGATGGCCGCCGGCCGGCCGGTGATCGCCCTGAATCGCGGCGGCGCGACCGAGACGGTGAGGGATGGGCTGTCGGGCCTGTTCTTCGACCAGCAGACGCCGGAAGCGCTGATCGAGGCGGTGCAACGGTTCGAGGCGCAGGAACGCCGCTTCAACCCCACCGTCATCCAGGCTTATGCCGCCCGCTTCGACCGTGCCGTGTTCAAGGCGCGGCTGCGCGAGACCATCGACAGCTGGATGAACGGCGAGGAACCGGCCCTGGCCCCGGCGCGGGCCGCCGCAAACGACGCCCGCGGGCGGGAGCTGGCTCCGGCATGAGCGTGACCATGAACCCGTCCTCCGCGGCCCCCGCCGCGCCCGATACCGCCGAGCGGCTGGGCGTCACCGTGATCGTCCCGACCTATCGCCGGCCGGACCAACTCGCCGGTTGCCTGGACGGTCTGGTCCGGCAGACGCTGGCGCCGGTCCAGGTGGTCGTCACCGTGCGCGACACCGATCCGGAGTCCGCCGAGGTTGCCCGGCGCTACGCATCCACCTTGCCGATCGAGGTTGCCGATATCGACGTGCCGGGGCAGGTGGCGGCGATCAATCGCGGCATGGATCATGCCCGCGGCGACATCGTCGCCATCACCGACGACGACGCCGTTCCCCATTGCGACTGGGTCGAGCGGATCGAGGCCTGGTACCGCGCCGATCCCCGCATCGGCGGCGTCGGCGGCCGCGACCATGTCTATCACGACGGCGTGCCGGAAACCGGGGAGGCCCAGGTCGTCGGCCGGCTGCAATGGTTCGGCCGGGTCATCGGCAACCATCATCTGGGTGTCGGCCCGGCTCAGGACGTGGACGTTCTGAAGGGCGCGAACTGGAGCTTCCGCCGCGCGGCGATCGACGGCCAGCGGCTGAACACCCGGCTGCGCGGCAGCGGCGCCCAGGTCCGCAACGAGGTGGATTTCTGCCTGCGGCTGTCCCGCCAGGGATGGCGGCTGGTCTATGACCCGCTGGTGGCGGTCGACCATTTCCCGGCGGTGCGCTTCGACATCGACCAGCGCGGCGCGAACCACTTCCACCCGCTGGCGCAGGAGAACGCGACCTTCAACGACACGCTGGCCCTGATGGCCCATTTCGGCCCGGCCAACCGCGCCGCTTTCGCCGCCTGGGCCATGCTGGTGGGGACCTGCGAGTTTCCCGGATTGGCGCAATGGGCGCGGCTGTCTCTGCGCGGCGACCGCCATGCCGGGGCGAAGCTGCGCGCCACGGTGCGCGGCCGGCTGGAGGGAATGCGCGACTGGCGGGAGACGGCGGCATGACCTTCGCCACAGCCGACTTCGAGCATGGCCATCACGGCGTGGGCCATCATGACACCGGCCACCACGGCATGGGC
Organism: Azospirillum sp. TSO5; assembly: GCF_003116065.1. Classification (NCBI taxonomy): domain Bacteria; kingdom Pseudomonadati; phylum Pseudomonadota; class Alphaproteobacteria; order Rhodospirillales; family Azospirillaceae; genus Azospirillum; species Azospirillum sp. TSO5. The sequence goes on from NZ_LGQY01000098.1 coordinate 27,233, forward strand.
GGCTTGCCGTCCCTGAACAGAATGGCGGCACCGGTCTTCTGGTTTCTGGTGGCGGTCCCGGTCCTGATGGGCAAGGCCGGTGTGCTGGAAATCGTCTTCCCGATCGGGGCGCTGGCCGTCGGCGCGCTGCTGGTGACGCGCGACCCCGCCCGGTTCGCCGCCTTCACGTGGTGGCTGTGGTTCCTGACGCCGGAGGTGCGCCGGCTGGTCGATTACCAATCGGGCTGGAGCGTCATCAGCCCGATCATGGTGACGCCCTTCGTCGTCGGCGCCATGACCTGGCTGGTGATCGCACAGTATCTGCCGATGCTGCGCTACCGCGCCTATTTCGGTTTTGTGCCGGTGATGCTGGGGATCTCCTACGCCTACGTCAACGGCATCACTCAGGCGGGCGTGGCGGCGGCGACCTTCGCCCTGCTGAACTGGCTGATCCCGGTGACGCTGGGGCTCTACGTCGCCCTGCACTGGCCGATCTACCCGCAGATGCGCGACGCGGTGCTGCGCGCCTTCGTTCTCGGGCTGGCGCTGGTCGGCGGCTATGGCCTGATCCAGTATTTCATCATGCCGGCCTGGGATGCGCGGTGGCTCCTCAATGTCGGGATGACCAACCAGGGCTTGCCGCTGCCGATGCAGGTGCGGGTGTTCAGCACGATGAACTCCTCCGGCCCGCTGGCCTTCTTGCTGATCACCGGGCTGGCCCTGCTTCCCGCCGCCCGCGGCGTCCTGGTGCCGGTCGCCGGCGCCCTGGCGTTGGGCTCGCTGCTGCTCAGCCTCGTACGGGCGGCCTGGCTCGCCGGGCTGTTCTCTTTCACCTGGCTGATGCTGACCATGCCCGGCCGCCACCGGATGCGGCTGATCGCGGTCGGCGTCGGGTTGATCCTGTGCTCCCTGCCGCTGCTGAGCGTGCCGAAGGTAAATCAGGCCATCGTCTCCCGCTTTGACACGCTGAATTCGATGGAGAGCGACCGCAGCTTTCAGGACCGGCAGGAATTCTACGTGACGTTCCTGTTCTATGCGATGACCGAGGTGCGTGGCGCCGGGCTCGGCACCATCGACACCGCGACAAAGCTGACCAACGAGGACGGGCACCTGGGAATTCTGGCGAATTTCGACAGCGGCATCCTGCGCGTGCCCTATGAGCTGGGCTGGCCCGGCGCGTTGGGCTATGTCGCCGGCTTGATCGCGCTGACGGCCGGGATGCTGCGCCGCGGCGGCGCCCCGCCCGACCCGTTCGCCCGCTGCGCCGAGACGGCGGCTCTCACGATGCTCGGCTGCATGGTGTTCGAACACACGCTGGTGAAGGTCACCGGCGTCGGCTTCTGGTTCTTCCTGGGCATGGCGATGGCGGCCAAGAATTACGGGCTCGCCAGCCAGCAAGGCGCCGCCCCGGCGCCCGTCCATCAATTCGTCCCCGCTCATCACCTCCAAGAGGACAAGCAATGGACGGAAGCCTGATCCTGCCCGGCACCCTGCCGGGGAAGATGCGGGAGGCCAGCGTGCTTCAGCTTGGGCTGGGCTGGTTTCCGGAGACTCATGGCGGGGCGGAGAACATGTTCTACCACCTCGCCCGTTACCTGCCGCAGCAGGGCATCACCTTTTCCGGGCTGGTGCTGGGCACCGTTTCACAGACGCTGGACAACGGCGCCCGCATCGACAGCTTCGCACCGCCGACCGCCTCGCTGCCGCGCCGGGTGGCGGCGGCCCGGAGCGCCATCGCCGAGACCCTGCGCCGGCAGGCGCCCGACCTCGTCGCCGCCCATTTCGCGCTGAACATGGTGGGCGCCCTGCCCGCCTTGCGCAACCGGCCGCTGGTCGTCCATTTCCACGGCCCCTGGGCACTGGAAAGCGCCGCCGAGGGCGCCGGCCCCCTGGCGGTGCTGCTGAAATTCATGGTGGAGCGGCTGGTCTATCGGCGCGCCGCCCGCTTCATCGTCCTGTCGCAGTCCTTCGCCACCATCCTGGCCGAACGCTATGGCGTACAGCTGGAGCGCATCCACCGGGTGCCCGGCGGCGTCGTTGCCGACCGCTACGACCTTGCCGACAGCCGCCTTCAGGCACGCGCCCGCCTCGGCTGGCCGCAGGGGCGCCCCATCCTACTGACGGTGCGCCGGCTGGTGAAGCGCATGGGGCTGACCGCATTGGTCGACGCCATGGTGGAGCTGCGCCGCCGGGTGCCCGACGTTCTGCTGGTCGTCGCCGGGCGCGGACCGGAGGCGGCGGCGCTTCAGGACCGCATCGGCGCGCTGGGGCTGGAGGAGCATGTGCGGCTGCTGGGTTTCGTTCCCGACGCGCATCTGCCGCTCGCCTACCGCGCCGCCGACCTGTGCGTGATGCCGTCGCAGGCGCTGGAGGGCTTCGGCCTGACCGCGCTGGAATCGCTGGCGGCCGGCACGCCGGTGATGGTCACGCCGGTCGGCGGCCTGCCCGAGGTGGTGGAGGGGCTGGACGGCGACCTCGTGCTGGCCGGAACCGATGCGCGCTCCATCGGCATCGGCCTTGCGGAGGCGCTGACCGGCGTCCGCCGGCTGCCGGACGCCGACGCTTGCCGGGCCCTGGTGCGCAGCCGGTTCGACTGGCCGGTCATCGCCGCCCGCACCGCCGCCGTCTATCGCGGCGCCCTGCAGTGAGAATCCCGCGATGAGCACGATCGTCATTCTCTGCGACCATGCCCACCCCAGCGGCGGGCTGGCGAAGGTCGCCATCGCCGGCGCCGTCGGGCTGGCCCGGCGCGGCCACCGGGTCCATTTCTTCACCGCCGTCCCACCCATCGACCCCGCCCTGCTGACCGATGGCATCACCGTCCATTGCCTGGAGCAGCCCGATCTGAAGGGCAATGCCGACCGCGTGCAGGCGGCGCTCCGCGGCATCTGGAATCGGCAGGCGGCACGCGCGCTGGAAAACCTGCTCGGCAGCTGCCCGGCCAACGACACGGTGGTCCATATCCATGGTTGGGCCAAGGCGCTGTCGCCCAGCGTCTTCCCGGTCTGCCGGAAATCCGGCCTGCCGGTGCTGCTGACCCTGCACGATTATTTTCCGCTCTGCCCCAACGGTGCCTTCTTCGTCTTTCCCGAGGGTGTCAACTGCCCGCACCGGGCGCTGTCCACCGGTTGCCTCGCCACCGACTGCGACGCCCGCGCCCGGCACCACAAATGGTGGCGGGCCGCCCGCCATGCGGCGGGGGCGCTGGCCGGCGGCTTCACCGGCGGCATGGCGGGGGGGGCGCCCCGCGACC
>NZ_LGQY01000164.1:0-29772 GCF_003116065.1 Azospirillum sp. TSO5
GGAGTGGCGGGACAGGGCCCGCCACATCTCCTTCATCGGCAGCTGTTCCGGCCGCTTGCCGGTGACCGCGACGACGCCGCGGTCGAAATCGGCAAGCACGCCGTCGAGGTCGAGGAACAGCGGCGACGCCACCTCACGTCCCGCTCAGTTCCGTCCGCTCGCGGAACTCGTCGAGCGCCTGCGGGTTGGACAGCGCCTCCGTGTTCTTGATCGGGCGGCCATGGACGGCGTCGCGCACCGCCAGCTCGGTGATCTTGCCGGAGCGGGTGCGCGGGATGTCGGTGACCTGGACGATCTTCGCCGGAACATGGCGGGGGGAACAGTTGTCCTTGATCCGCTTGCGGATGGTACCGGCGAGAGCCTCGTCCAGCTTCAGTCCCTCGCGCAGGACGACGAACAGCACGACGCGGACGTCGCCGTCCCATTCCTGGCCGATGCAGACCGCCTCCATGATCTCCGGAAGCTGTTCGACCTGGCGGTAGATCTCCGCCGTGCCGATGCGCACGCCGCCGGGGTTAAGCACCGCGTCCGACCGGCCATAGATCACCCAGCCGCCATGTTCGGTCTGCTCGATGAAATCGCCATGGACCCAGACATTGGGGAAGCGGTCGAAATAGGCCGAGCGGTATTTCGACCCGTCCGGATCGGCCCAGAAGCCGATGGGCATGCTGGGGAAGGGTCGGGTGCAGACCAGTTCGCCCTTCTCGCCACGGACGGCGTGGCCGTTGTCGTCGAACGCCTCCACCGCCATGCCGAGGCCGCGCGTCTGGATCTCGCCCTTCCAGACAGGGGAGATCGGGTTGCCCAGCACGAAGCAGGACATGATGTCGGTGCCGCCGCTGATGGAAGCGAGGTGGATATCCTGCTTGATCGAGCGGTAGACGAACTCGAAATTCTCCGGCATCAGCGGCGAGCCGGTGGATGCCAAGGCCCGGACGCTTGCCAGCGAATGGGTCTTCATCGGCTCCAGCCCCGACTTCTCCAGAGACTGGATGAACTTGGCCGAGGTGCCGAACAGCGTGATCCGCTCCGCATCGGCATAGTCGAACAGGATGTTGCCGGTCGGCGCGAAGGGCGAGCCGTCATAGAGGACCAGCGTCGTGCCGCTGGCTAGACCAGTCACCAGCCAGTTCCACATCATCCAGCCGCAGGTGGTGAAGTAGAACAGCCTGTCACCGCGCTTCAGGTCGCAATGCAGCCGGTGTTCCTTCACATGCTGAAGGATGGTGCCGCCGGTGCCATGGACGATGCATTTCGGCTTTCCGGTGGTGCCGGAGGAATAGAGGATGAACAGCGGATGGTCGAAGGCGACGCGCTCGAAGGTCGGCTCGGCCGCCGGATGGGGCGCCATGAAGTCCTGGAAGCCGACCGCGCCGGGTATGGACGAGAGGTCGGGCGCCTTGTCGACGTAGGGAATGATGACGGTGGCGACGACGGTCGGCAGATCCTTCAGCACCTCCGCCACCTTGGCGCGGACATCGTGGCTCTTGCCGTTGTACCAATAGGCGTCGGGTGCGAAGACCACCTTCGGCTCGATCTGGCCGAAGCGGTCGGTGATGCCCTGGATGCCGAAATCGGGCGAGCAGGAGGACCAGACCGCGCCCAGGCTGGTGGTGGCGATCATCGCCGCCAGCGTTTCCGGCATGTTCGGCATGATGGCGGCGACGCGGTCGCCCTTGCCGACACCCTTGGCCTTCAGCGCCTGCTGCAGGCGGGAGACGGTGGCCTTCAACTCCGCCCCGCTCCAGCGGTACTTGACCTTGTCCTCGCCCCAGAAAATGACGGCGTTGTCGTCCGGTGCGCCGGCCAGCAGATTCTCGGCATAGCTGAGACGGGCTTCCGGGAACCAGCGGGCGCCCGGCATCTTGTCGCCGTCCAGCAGATCGACACTGCCGAGGTCGCCGGTCAGCCCCGCCCATTCCCACAGGAAGCGCCAGAACCGCTCCTTCTCCGCGATTGACCAGTTGTAAAGCGCGTCGTAATCGTCCAGCCGCAGTCCGAATCGCGCATTCGCCGCCTCGCGGAAAGCGGTCAGGTTGGCCTGCGCGATGCGCTCCTCACTCGGGCTCCACAGCGGAGTGTCCATTCTCGGTTCCCTCAGCGTCTCGTTGTCCGCCGGCGCCAGCCGCCGGCTCACCTGCCGGGTTGCTTGTTCGTGCCCCGGATTGCCGTGCAGCATAGCGCATGGCCGCACCGGTTGTCTGCGTCCGGGTGGGCGAAATCGGATAGGGAGGGCGAGGGAACTCTAACAGAATCAGAGGACTGCAAACGAAAAGGGCGGGGAGTTGCCTCCCCGCCGCCCATTCGATCCGCCTCTTCGATCCGCCCGTTCAGGCCGCCTTCTTCTTGCCTGCGCCGATCTTCGGCTCCTCGCCTTTCAGCAGGCGCCGGATGTTTGCCTCATGGCGGATGAAGACCAGCGCCGCGATGAACAGGCAGAGGCCGCCGACCAGCGGGCCACCAAAGTACCAGCCGGTCAGGGGGCTGATGCCCAGCGCCGTCAGCGCCGACAGCGACGAGATGCGGAACAGCGCCGCCATCACCAGCCAGGTCAGGCAGGCCAGCAGCCCGACCGGCCACGACACCGCAAGCAGAACGCCGATCGCCGTGGCGACGCCCTTGCCGCCCTTGAAGCCCAGCCACACCGGGAAGCTGTGGCCCAGCATGGCGCCGCCGGCGGCCAGCACCGCCGCTTCCGGTCCGGCCAGCCACTGTGCCAGCAACGCGGCGATGGCGCCCTTGCCGCTGTCGAGCAGCAGGGTGGCGAGCGCCAACGGCTTGTTGCCGGTGCGCAGCACGTTGGTGGCGCCGATGTTGCCGGAGCCGATCTGGCGGATGTCGCCCAGACCGGCCATCCGGGTCAACACCAGCCCGAAGGGGATCGAGCCCAGCAGGTAGCCCAGCAGGGCGGCGAACAGGAGGATCGGCACCGGATCAACCCTCCGCCAACCAGACGGTGCGGCCGTCGACGATGGTGCGCAGCGGCCGGCCCTGGACCGGGCGATTCTCGAAGGGCGAGTTCTTCGACTTCGACTTGAAGCGGGTGACGTCGATCTGCCACGGCACGTCAGGATCGAAGACGACAAGATCGGCCGGCCCGCCCTTGACGATGCGGCCCACGGCCAAATCGAGGATCGCCGCCGGGTTGGCAGTGACGCAGGCGAGCGCCTTCAGCAGCGGCATCTTGCCCTTGTGCACCAGTTCCAGCGTCAGTGGGAACAGCGTCTCCAGCCCGATCACGCCGGGGGCGGCCTGTGCGAAGGGCAGGCGCTTCTGGTCCTGGTCCTGCGGCACATGGTCGGAGGCGATGGCGTCGATGGTGCCGTCGCCCAGCCCCTCGACGATGGCACGCCGGTCCATCTCGCCGCGCAGCGGCGGCGACACCTTGGCATAGGTGCGGTAATCGCCGACGTCGGTTTCGGTCAGGGCGAAATAATGCGGAGCGGTGTCGCAGGTCACCTTCAGCCCGCGCGCCTTGGCGCGGCGGATGAGGTCGACCGACTCACCGGTGCTGATGTGGGCGAAATGCAGGCGCCCGCCGGTCAATTCGGCCAGCCGCAGGTCGCGCTCGATCATGATGATCTCGGCTTCGCGCGGGATGCCGACAAGGCCGAGGCGGGTGGCGATCTCGCCCGAATTCATCATGCCGCCGGATGACAGCGATGGCTCTTCCGGATGCTGGACGATCAGCTTGCCGAAGGTCTTGGCGTAGCTGAGCGCCCGGCGCATGGTCTTGGCGCTGGCGATGGCCTTTGTGCCATCGGTGAAGGCGACCGCACCGGCCTGACCCAGCAGGCCCATTTCGGTGATCTCGTTGCCTTCGGTGCCGCGGGTGGCGGACCCATAGGCGAAGACCTTGACCAGCTTCACCTCGCGGGCGCGCCGCGCGATGAACTCCAGCCCGGCGACCTCGTCCAGCACCGGGTCGGTGTTGGGCAGCAGCGCCATGGCGGTGATGCCGCCGGCCGCCGCGGCGCGGGACGCGCTCTTGATCGTGTCCTTCTCTTCCTCACCCGGTTCGCCGATCAGCACCCGCATGTCGACGAGACCGGGGGCGAGGCACTGGCCGGCGAGGTCGATGACCTCCGCACCCTCGGGCGTGGAGTCGTTGAACAGGCCCGGACCGAAATCGGCGATGGTCTCGCCGTCGATCAGCAGGTCGCCGCGCTGGTCCAGGCCCGTCGCCGGGTCGAGCAGGCGGGCGTTGCGGTAGACGATACGGCTGCTCATCAGACGGCTCCCGCAAGGTCGGACTGGCGGCGTTCACGGGTCAGCAGGTCGAGCACGGCCATGCGCACGGCCACGCCCAGCTCCACCTGATCGAGGATCATCGAGCGCTTGAGGTCGTCGGCGACTTCCGAGTCGATCTCGACGCCGCGGTTCATCGGCCCCGGATGCATGATGACCGCGTCGGGCTTCGCCACTTCCAGCTTCTCGTAATCCAGGCCGTAGAAGTAGAAGTATTCGCGGGTGGAGGGGACATACTGGCCGCTCATCCGCTCGGTCTGCAGGCGCAGCATCATCACCACGTCGGCGTCGCGCAGGCCGGTCTTCATCGAATGATGGACCTCGACGCCCAGCCGTTCGATCTGCGACGGCAGCAGGGTCGGCGGTGCCACGCAGCGCACCCGGGCGCCCATGGCGTTCAGCAGGTGGATGTTGGAGCGCGCGACGCGGCTGTGCAGGATGTCGCCGCAGATCGCCACGATCAGACCGTCCAACCGACCGAGGCGGCGGCGGATCGCCAGCGCGTCGAGCAGGGCCTGGGTCGGGTGTTCGTGATGGCCGTCGCCGGCGTTGATGACGGAGCAGTTGACCTTGTCGGCCAGCAGCTTCACCGCGCCCGAATCGGCGTGGCGCACCACCAGCGCGTCCAGGTGCATGGCGTTCAGCGTCATCGCCGTGTCGATCAGGGTCTCGCCCTTCTTCACCGAACTGCTGTCGGTCGACATGTTGATGACGTCGGCCCCCAGCCGCTTTCCGGCCAGCTCGAAGCTGGTGCGGGTGCGGGTGGAGTTCTCGAAGAACAGGTTCACCTGCGTGCGGCCGTCCAACAGGTTGGACTTCTTCACGGGGCGGCGGTTCTGCTCGACATAGCCATCGGCAAGGTCGAGGATCTGGGTGATCTCGCCGGCCCGCAGCCCCTCGATTCCGAGGAGATGGCGGTGCGGGAAGACCGTGTCGGGGGACGGGTTCGCGCTCATGGGCGCGGACTATAGGAGCGGTCCGTTACGCCCGCAAGCCGCTCAATTCGGCGCTTTTCAGACCGCTTCCGCCTCCTCGAACAACCAGTCGTGGAAGGCCTTCACCTTGGGCCGGGAAAAGTAATGCTGCGGCGCCACGACATAGTAGGCGAGGCTCCCCGGCAACCGCACCTCGAACAGGCGGACCAGCCGGCCGGCCGCGATGTCGTCGGCCACCAGCACACCGCGGGCCAGCGCGATGCCGTGGCCGTTGATCGCCGCCTGCAGGGTGAAGGACGAATCGTCGAATCGCAGGCCGCGGTCGGTGTCCACCCCCTCGATTCCCGCCGCCCGGCACCACACCGCCCAGGAGATGTTGTAGTCGTCGTGCAGCAGCGTGTGGTGCCGCAGATCCTCCGGATTGACCAGCGGCCGGTCGCCGGCCAGCAGCGATGGGTGACCGACCGGGAAGATGTCCTCGGTCAGCAGCCGTTCGACCCGCAAATCCGGCCACAGGCCATTGCCGAAGCGGATCGCCAGATCGACGTCGTGACGGGCGAAGTCCACCACCTGCGACGTGCTGTGGACCCGCACATCCATCTCCGGATGACGCTTCTGGAAACGCACCAGCCTCGGCACCAGCCATTTCGACGCGAAGCTGGGCATGGTGGAAATGGTCAGCGTGCCGCTGCTGTCGGCGCGGATCAGGCGGTCGGTCGCCTGGGACAGCGTGTCCATCGCCTCGCGCACCGGCGGCAGATAGCTCTGCCCTGCCTCGGTCAGCGCCAGCGCCCGGTTCATTCGGCGAAACAGCGGTAATCCGAGCCACTCCTCCAGCGCCTTGATCTGGTGGCTGACGGCGGCCTGCGTCACATGCAGCTCGTCCGCGGCTTTTGTGAAGGAAAGATGGCGTGCGGCGGCTTCGAAGGCGCGCAGCGCGTTGAGCGGGGGCAGGCGGCGGGACATGGCGGGGGACGGACCAGCGGCTGGATTCGGATTAGCTTAGCTAATCGATTCTATGAGAAAGCGTCGTTTGTCGGCAAGCGGTCTCTGTACCATCCTCAGTTTCACAAGCGATCTGACCAACGGAGCGGCGAGGCCGAGGCCCCGCTCCCCATTCACCGGAAGGAACCGGATCATGGCAAAGGGAACGCATTCACCGATGTCCGGCGCAGAACTGTTCGTCCGCAAGCCGGCCCCGGCCGGCACGGGGTTGGGCGAGCGCGTGGTGGCGCTGTTCGACCGCCTTGCCACCTGGAACGAGCGCCGCCGGCAGCGCCGTGCGCTGGAGGCTCTGCCCGACCATCTGCTGTCGGACATCGGCATTTCCCGCGCCGACGCGGACTACGAGGCTGAAAAGCCGTTCTGGCGGGGCTGAGCGATGGACGACCTGAAGGCAAGCGGGGAGGGGGAGCGGGTCTGGACCGGCGGTTGCCTGTGCGGCGGCGTGCGCTATGCCATCGACACCCGACCGGAGCCGATCTCCTTCTGCCACTGTTCCCAGTGCAGGCGCCAGCACAGCCATGTCGGCGCCTACACTGGCCTGCCCCGATCGGCGTTGCGTCTGCTCACCGACTCGACCCTGACGTGGTACGCCTCCTCCGAGCGGGCTCGGCGCGGCTTCTGTGCGCGTTGCGGTGCCGGGCTGTTCTGGGAGGCGGTGGAACAGGCCGGTGCGGAGCGCCGCATCACGGTGACTGCCGGCAGCCTGGACGATGCGTCCGGGCTGCGGGTGGATCGTCATATCTTCGTCGACCACAAGGGCACCTATTACGACATCGGCGACGATGGTGTCGAACGCCGGACCAGCACGGGAGAGGTGGTGGAATGAGCGAAGGCGAGAGGGGGCGGGAGCGGGCGCTGGCCGGCGGTTGCCTGTGCGGCGGCGTGCGCTTTCTGCTGGCGGAACGGCCGGATGGGGTCGTGACCTGCCATTGCGGCCAGTGCCTCCGCTTCCACGGCCACATCGGCGCCTATGTCACGGTTCCGCGCGATACCGTCACCTTCGACGCCGATGAAACGCTGTCCTGGTACCGCTCCTCCGACATTGCGGAGCGGGGATTTTGCGGGCGCTGTGGCTCGTCCCTGTTCTGGAAGGGCGACGGTAAGACCGAGATCGAGATCGCCGCGGGCAGCCTGGATCAGCCGACCGGGCTGACGACGCTCCGCCATGGCTATGTGGCCGACAAGGCCGACTACTATGAAATCACCGACGGGCTGGAGCAATTTCCCGGCTCGTCGGAAGCTTGAACGCCTGACAAGATACGGTTCGAGTTGTTGAAAGGCGGATGGCAGCACATCACGTCTCCGACGCCCTATGGGTAGTGGTTGAACTGTTGCTCGCTCCAGAGCCTCCCATGCCGAAGCCGAATGCCTCCGTCGGGCAGGCCGAGATCACCAACGCAGTCCAGATTCCGTAAATCAGCCGGTCCTTGAACACAGTGACCACGTCATGGTGCGTGGGCACGGCGGGACGAAAGCCCCTGATCCGCGCCGCAACGGAAGCCACCCCTCCAGGGAGCGCTGCTTGGTTGTGAAAAACTTAGCCAACCGACGAAGTGTTTGCTTGCAAGTGCAATCTCGCGCTGATACTTAGCGACATGGCTAAGCATGATCCCGATCTCTCGCTGCTCTTCCACGCGCTTGCTGATCCGACCCGACGGTCAATCCTGACCCGGCTCGCCAGAGAACCTGCGCGTGTAACGGACTTGGCCGGTCCCACCGGGCTGCGTCTGCCCACGGTGATGCGGCACCTTTCCGTGCTCGAGGACGCTGGATTGATCTCAACCTCCAAGGAAGGTCGAACACGGATCTGCGCCATGGTGCCGGAGGCTATGGATCCGGTGCGGACATGGCTGGATGAGCACCGGGCCATTTGGGAGGCCCGTCTCGACCGGTTGGATGCATTTGTGATGAACGTCATGAAGGAGCGCAAAGAATGACATCGGACCCCGTTTCGACCGGCATGGCGCCGGATGACAGGCCGGATGACAGGAAGGATCGCTTTGCGACGCTGACCTTCGAGCGGGAGGTGGCCACGCCGTTATCGGTGCTGTGGCATGCGTGGACAGCCCCGGCCGCCCGGAGGGTTTGGGCCGCCCCCACGCCCTCGATCACCGTGGAGTTTCTGGAGGCCGACAGCAGGATGGGGGGACGTGAGGTCTCGCTCTGCAAGGTGGAGGGGCAGCCGGATATCCGTTGCGAGGTTGGCTGGCTGGAATTGCAGCCTGCGCAGCGTAGCGTGAATTACGAGATGGTTTCGTCCGGGCACGTGACGCAATCGGCCGCGCTGGTGTCGGCAGATTTCTCAGGCACGGACGAACGCAGCCGGCTGGTCGTTACGGTGCAGCTTTCCTCGATGGCCAAGAACATGGAGGCCGGATACCGGCAGGGCTTTGGTGCGGGACTGGACAATCTCTCGGGCGTGGCCGAGCGGACCATGGTGCTTGAACGAGTGATACAGGCACCCCGGTCCCTGGTCTGGGGGGCGTGGATGAACCCCGAGACGCTTCCGCAATGGTGGGGACCGGACGGGTTCTCCTGTCGGACGACGCGGATTGATCTGCGCGCGGGCGGCGAATGGGTCTTCGACATGATTGCGCCGGATGGAACGGTCTTTCCGAACCACCATCGTTATGGAGAGGTCCGGCCTGAGGAAAGAATCGGCTACACGCTTCTTTGGGGCGAGAACGGGCCGAAACATGCCGACGCCTGGGCCATGTTCGAGGATCAGGACGGCGCAACGAAAGTGACGTTGGGCATGGTGTTCACCACAGCTTCCGAGTTCCAAGAGGCGAAGGGGTTCGGCGCCGAGAAACTGGGGCAGCAAACGCTGGGAAAATTGGAACGCTTCGTCACATCCCGCTGAAACGGCCAGGCTTCGCGTCGTCTCGACCTGGGCTTGTCGAGACGGGCGAATCTGGGTAGGTGGCACGCTACGCCGCCGGGGTGCGCGATTCCGTCGCAGGTGCCTTGCGGAGCCTGCGGGTGCCTTTTCATTTGACCCCGGGGGGCTTGAGTGAGAATGATTTTCAGAAGCAATGGCCCACCAGCCCCTGAGGTTTTCCGCGAATGCGCCGTGTCTCTCTGCTTTCCGCCGCCTTCGGCATCGCCCTGTCCGGAGCCGCCCTGATCCATGCCGTCCCGGCGCAGGCTGCCGACACGGTTACCATCGTCATCAAGGATCACAAGTTCGAGCCGGCGGAGGTGAAGATTCCGGCCAACAAGCGGGTGACGCTGCTGGTCGACAATCAGGACGCCACGTCGGAAGAGTTCGAAAGCGGCGAGATGAAGGTCGAGAAGATCGTCGGCGGCCGCAAGCAGATCAAGGTCATGGTCGGTCCGCTGAAGCCGGGGCGCTATCCCTTCTTCGGTGAATTCCACGAAGCGACGGCGCAGGGCGTCGTGATCGCCGAGTGACGTTGTCCCAGCAGACCGCCCAGTACCGGAGACGACCATGCTCGCCAGTCTGATCATCGTCTTTCGCGAGGTCCTCGAAGCGGGCCTCATCGTCGGCATCGTGTTGGCCGCGACCCAGGGAGTGCCCGGCCGCGGCCGGTCGATTTCGCTGGGCATCGTCGGCGGCATGGTCGGGTCCTGCATCGTCGCCGCCTTCGCCGACGGCATCAGCTCGCTGTTCGCCGATACCGGACAGGAGATGTTCAACGCCACCGTCCTGCTGATCGCCGTCGTCATGCTGGCTTGGCACAATGCCTGGATGGCGCAGCATGGCCGCGAACTGGCGCGCGACATGAAGGCTGTCGGCCGTGCGGTGCAGAGCGGGGAGAAATCGCTGGCGGCGCTGGCCATCGTCATCGGTGTCGCCGTGCTGCGTGAAGGGTCGGAGGTCGTGCTGTTCCTGACCGGCATCCTTGCGTCGGAAGAGGGCGGCATCGCTACGGTGGCCACCGGCGGGCTGGGCGGCATGGCGTTGGGCGCGCTGGTCTCCGTCCTGCTCTATGCGGGGCTGCTGCAGATCCCGACGCGGCACCTGTTCGCCACCACCACGTGGCTGCTGACGCTTCTGGCTGCCGGCATGGCCGCCACGGCGGTCAATTTCCTGGCGCAGGGCGGCATCCTGATGGCGGGCGGCACCGTGCTGTGGGACACCTCGGACGTCCTGCGCGACAACAGCCTCGTCGGGCAGGCGCTGCATGTGCTGGTCGGCTACACCGATCGTCCGACTGAGGCGCAGCTGATCGCCTATGTCGGCGTGGTCGTCGGCATTCTCCTGCTGACCCGCTGGGCGGCCAGTGGAGCGCCGCCGTCGAACAACTCGCGCGTGGCTTCCGCGGCTGAATAATCAATAGCATCTGGGTATATGGCCGCGCTGACGGTTAAGTGTCTGGCATCGGCTGTTGAAATCGCGCCATAGTGCCCCGGCGACAGTCGAGCGGCGGGGGACATGGCGGAGCTTGTGACGTTGGTTGTGCTGTTGGCGGCGATGGTGGTCGCCGTGCCGGTGGCAAAAAGGTTCGGGTTCGGTGCGCCGCTCGGCTATCTCGCCGCCGGGCTGGCGGTGGGGCCGGCCGGGCTCGGGCTGGTCACCAATGTGGGGGCGATCGCACACGCCTCGGAACTCGGCGTCGTCATGCTGCTGTTCCTGATCGGGCTGGAGCTGAGGCCCGCCCGCCTGTGGGTCATGCGGAAATCGGTGCTGGGGCTTGGCGGTGCGCAGGTCGCGGTGACCGGCGCCGCGATCACCGCGCTGTGCGGCTGGGGGCTGGGGCTCGCCTGGCCAACGGCGGTGGTGCTGGGCTTCGGCTTCGCTTTGTCCTCCACCGCCATGGCGCTGCCGATGATGGCGGAGCGCGGGCTGCTCGCCAACCAATCCGGGCGCAATGCCTTTTCCGTTCTGCTGTTCCAGGATCTCGCCATCATTCCCGCGGTGGCGCTGCTGCCGCTGTTGGGCAACGGCAGCGTTCCCCAGGCCGACGGTGCGTGGCTGTCCGTGGCCAAGGCGGTGGTCGCGGTGGTCGTGGTGCTGATCGGCGGACGCTATCTGCTGCGGCCGATCTTCCACGCGGTCGACCGCGCCGGCGCGCCGGAGATCTTCACCGCCACCGCCCTGCTGATCGTCATCGGCACCGCCGTGCTGATTCAGGAGGCCGGGCTGTCGATGTCGCTGGGCGCCTTCATGGCCGGCGTCCTGCTGTCGGATTCCGAATACCGGCACGAGGTTCAGGCGGACATCGAGCCGTTCGAAGGTCTTCTGCTCGGCCTGTTCTTCGTGTCTGTCGGCATGGGGGCGGATGTGCCGACGCTGATGGCGCATCCCGTCCGCTTCCTCGGCCTCGCCGTGGCGCTGCTGGTGGTGAAGGCGCTGGTGATGTTGGTGCTGGCCCGCATCGCCGGGGTGCCCTGGGCCGGGGCGACGCGGATGGCGACGGTGCTGAGCCAGGGCGGCGAATTCGGCTTCGTGCTGTTCGGACTGGCGGTCGGCGGCGGCGTGATGGCCGGGGAACAGGCGTCGGCGGCAATGCTGGTGGTCACCCTGTCGATGTTGGCGACGCCCTTCCTTTTCGCGGCGGAGGAGCGCTGGTTCGCCCCGCGCCTGATGTCGGCGAAGCCCAAGCGTCCCTTCGATACCCCGCCCGACGATAACCCGCCGGTCATCATCTGCGGCTTCGGCCGGGTGGGGCAGGTGGTCGGCCGCGTGCTGCGGGTGCGAGGCATTCCCTTCACCGCGCTGGAGAGCAGCGCGGCCCAGGTCGATTTCGTCCGCAGGTTCGGCAGCAAGGCCTACTACGGTGACCCGACCCGCGTGGAGCTTCTGCGCGCCGCCGGGGCGGAGAAGGCCAAGGTGCTGGTGGTGGCGCTGGACGACATGGAGCAGTCGCTGCGCGTGGTGGAGATGGCGACGCGCCATTTCCCCAACCTGACCATCTTCGCCCGCGCCCGCAACCGCCGCCATGTCCATCATCTGATGGACCGCGGCGTCACCCACATCGTGCGCGAGACTTTCGATTCCAGCTTGCGGATGACCGCCGACGTACTGCGGCAGATGGGCTTGGCGGAAGGCGAAGTGACGCGGACGCTCGACACCTTCCGTGCCCATGACGAACGGACCCTGATCCGCCAGCATGCCGTTCATAATGACGAGATCAAGCTGATCCAGACGTCCCGCGATGCCGCCGCCGAACTTCAGTCGCTGTTCGAGGCGGACCGGGAAGGCGAAGCCAGGACGAAGGCGGAGGCTTAGCCGATCAGCAGGCTGTCGTCGCTGATCTCCATCCCGCCGCGCTGCTTGGCGAACAAGGCCAGCAGGTGCGGCACATCCAGCCCGGCGCGCTCCTCGCCCGCCACGTCGAGGACGACGCGCCCCTCGTGCAGCATCAGCGTGCGGTCGCCATAGTCCAGCGCCTGCCGCATCGAATGGGTGACCATCAGCGTGGTCAGGCGGTTGTCGCGGACGATGCGCCGGGTCAGGTCCAGCACGAAATCGGCGGTGGCAGGGTCGAGCGCCGCGGTGTGCTCGTCCAGCAGCAGGATCTTGGAGCCGGCCAGCGTCGCCATCAGCAGGCTGACCGCCTGACGCTGCCCGCCGGACAGCAGGCCCATGCGGTCGTGCAGCCGGTTCTCCAGCCCCAGCCCCAGCGCGGCGATGCGGTCGCGGAAGTTCCTGCGACGGTCGCTGCCCAGAGCGAGCGCGAGGCCCAGGCGGCGTCCGCGGGCGGCGGCCAGCGCCATGTTCTCCTCGATGGTCAGGGCGGCGCAGCTGCCGGCCATCGGGTCCTGGAAGACGCGGGCGACCAGACCGGCGCGGCGCGGCGTGTCCCAGCGGGTGACGTCGGTGCCGTCGATGGAGATGCGCCCCTGCTCCGCCAGCACGTCGCCGGCCAGCGAGCCGAGAAAGGTGGATTTGCCGGCGCCGTTGGAGCCGATGACGGTGACGAACTCCCCCTCCGGGATGGTGAGGTCGACGCCGCGCAGCGCGTGCTTTTCCAGCGGCGTGCCGCGCCCGAAGGTGACGTGGATGTCCTCGACGACGATCATTTGGCAACTCGTGCGCTGCGGGAAGCCTTGGCCTTCAGGCGCGGCAGGATCAGGGCGACGGCGACCAGCACCGCGGTCACCAGATTGAGGTCGGAGGCCTGCAGGCCGATGGAGTCCGCTGACAGCGCCAGCTGCACCGCGAGGCGGTAGAGGATCGAACCGGCGACGCAGCCGACCAGCGCCAGAGCCAGGGCGCGGGCGGGCAGCACCGTCTCGCCGACGATGACGGCGGCGAGCCCGACGACGATGGTGCCGATGCCGGTGGTGACGTCGGCGAAGCCGTTGGTCTGGGCGAACAGGGCGCCGGCCAGACCGGTCAGGGCGTTGGACAGGGCGATGCCGGCATAGACATGGGCGTCGGTGTCGACGCCCTGCGCCCGCGCCATCCGCGCATTAACCCCGGTCGCCCGCATCGCCAGTCCGAACTCGCTGGACAGGAAGCGGGCGAGCAGCAGCACGACAACCGCGACGATGACGCCGACCACCAGCGGGCGGACGATGTGGTCCGGGATGCCAAGCCCATAGAAGGGCGTCAGCACCGTGTCCTGCATCAGCAACGCGACGTTCGGCCGCCCCATGACCCGCAGGTTGACGGAGAACAGGGCGATCATCGTCAGGATGCTGGCGAGCAGATGCAGAATCTTGAATCGCACGTTCAGCGTCGCCGTCACCAGCCCGGCCGCGGCACCCGCAAGCGCAGCGGCGAGGCTGGCGAGCCAGGGGTTGACCCCGGCGATCAAGAGCACCGCGCAGACGGCCGCCCCCAGCGGAAAGCTTCCGTCCACCGTCAGGTCGGGGAAGTCCAGGATGCGGAAGGACAGATAGACGCCGATGGCGACCAGCGCATAGACGAGGCCGATCTCAATGGCGCCGAAGAGGGCGATTTCAGTCATTGCGGTGCTTTTGAAGGAGGCTTGGAGGAGAGAGTGTATCGCCCCCTCCCTATCCCTCCCCCGCTTGCGCGGGAGAGGGGATTGGACTCTTGTCGGCGTTCTGCGGCAGTTCCCTCTCCCACCGAAGGTGGGGGAGGGTTAGGGAGGGGGCAAAGTGCCTTTCCCCAACCGCCACTTACTGCCCGACCACCTTCGTCGCGCGCTTCACCACGGCGTCGGGCAGGGTGACGCCCATGGCGGCGGCGGATTTCGGATTGACGAACAGGTCGGTGCCCTTGGCGAGCGACACCGGGATGTCGCCGGGCTTCTCGCCCTTCAGGACGCGGGCGACGATGGCGCCGGTCTGCTTGCCGACCTGGAGATAGTCGAAGCCGATCGAGGCGACGGTGCCGCGGGCGACGCTGTCGGTGTCGGCGGAGAAGATCGGCAGCTTGGCCTGCTGGCCGACGGCGATCACGCTTTCCAGCGCCGAGACGACGGTGTTGTCGAGCGGGATGTAGACCGCATCGGCCTTGCCGACGAGGCTGCGCACCGCCTGCTGGGCGTCCGACGACTTCGGCACGGAGGCCTCGACCACGGTCAGGCCCGCCTTGGCGGCCTCGTCCTTCAGCGCCTTGACCAGCACGATGGAGTTCGGCTCACCCGGGTTGTAGAGCACGCCGATGCGCTTGGCCTGGGGCAGGATCTCGCGGATCAGGGCGACATGCTCACCCACCGGGGCCATGTCGGACAGGCCGGTGATGTTGGCGCCGGGCTTGTCCATCGACTTCACCAACTGGGCTGACACCGGATCGGTCACCGCGGTGAAGACCACGGGAATGTCGCGGGTCGAAGCCGCCACCGCCTGGGCCGACGGGGTGGAGATCGGAACGATCACGTCGGGGCGGGAGCCGGCGAACTGGCGGGCGATCTGGGCGGCGGTGGCCGGGTTGCCCTGCGCGCTCTGATACTCGACCTTCAGGTTCTGGCCCTGGACGAAGCCGGCGTCCTTCAGCGCCTCCACCACGCCGTCGCGCGTCGCGTCGAGCGCCGGGTGCTGGACGATGGCGGTGATGGCGACGGTCTTGGTCTGCGCCATCGCCGAAACCGGGGCGGTGAACGGACCGACGAAGGCGGCGAGGGCAGCGGCAGCGCACAACAGGCGGGTGAAGGGCATGGCTGGGTCTCCGGAACGCAAAGGTCTTCCCCTAGACCGCGCGGTCGCCGCCGTCAACTCGGCAGCAGGGTTGGGGAGGCTGGAGTTGAACATTTGAAACGCTATGAAACAGAATCCGGGAGATGTTCCATTGTTTCATCCGGCGTCCGATCCATCATATCCCCCCATATCGCCTCTTCGGCGGCAAACAGTCTGCACACTTCATAGCACGGGGCGGCAGACGGGATAAGGACGGCCCGAAAATCCGGCCGGTCGCCGCGATCGCGACTCCGCATGCCCGACCTGTCCGCAATCGGGGGTGTGGTTTGGCGGGCAAGAGCCTATATTGTGGGCAACACGGAAGGAGTGGCCATGATTGCAGGAACCGAAGCGGCTCCGTCGAAGTTTCTCGCCTCTTTCCGCGGCCTGATCGGCTGCTGTCCCAATTGTGGGCGCGGCCGGCTGCTGCGGAACTTCCTGAAGCCGGTGGATCACTGTTCGGCCTGCGGCGAGGCCTACGGCCATCTGCGCGCCGACGACGCGCCGCCCTGGATGACCATTCTGATCGTCGGCCACATCGTCATCCCCGCCCTGCTGTTCGTCGAACAGAACTATGAGCCGCCGACCTGGTTGCATCTGGCGATCTGGCCAGCGCTGACCCTGCTGCTGACGCTGATTCTGCTGCCGCGCTGCAAGGGGCTGGTGCTGGGGCTTCTGTGGTGCACCGGCGCACCGGGGTCGGAACGCGGATAGGCGGTTGGAGAAACCCTGAATGCGAAAACGGCACTGCGCAGCAATGCACGGTGCCGTTTCTCTATCCGGGCCGTTTCTCTGTCCGGCTGGAGCCTCGCCGGTCGGCGGAGGCCCGTCTGCCGTCAGCGCACGCTCGGCAGCGCGGTGCCGTGGCCGGTACGGCCGCCGAACAGGCCGGCGCGCAGCTTGCCGAACAGGTCGCGCAGATGATCGGCGCGCATCTGGCGGGCGGCCAGGATGATCTCGTCGTAGGAACGGGGATCGCGGACTTCGTTGAAATTGGTGTTCATGGCTTTGGGAATCTCCACGTGAGGTGAGAGACGTCCACTCCCTTGGGTTCGTATGAGGCGTTGGTTCGCCTTGTGAAACCCAAGATAGGGCAGAGCCGCTGTCCCAAGAAGCGCAGTCCGCGCAATGCCGCCCGACCGTTTCCGTATCAGCTTCATCAATCAACGGAGGGGCGAACTATTGTCGACGGCCATGGTCTGTAGCCATTCCGACAATAGTTCGCCGTACCGATTACTTGCGGTCCCGCGCCCCGTCGACCGCGACGTTGCGGTCGGAGACGATACGGTCGGTCGATCCCCGGTCGGTTCCCCTGGTGGTCTGGCCCTGAGGGTGGTCGGGCTGGCGCGGAGGCAGCGGGCCGGTGCCGAGGCCGCCGGCCTCCTCGCTGCCGGGAATGCCGAAATCCTCGTCGGGCTGGTCGATTGGACCACCGGCGCCGGGACCGATGATGCGCTGAAAACCTTCGATCCGCTCGTCCACGTCGGGATTCTCGACTGTCCGGGGGATGTCCAGCGGGATCTCGCGCTCGTCGATGCCGCCGCTGTCGCTGGGGCCGGTGGCATTGCCGATGTTGCGGTCGTCCCTGGGGCGGTCATCGCTGCTGCGATTGCGGTCATTGGCGGCCATGGGCGCTCTCCCGTCTGCTGTGTCGAGGTTTCGGTCCCTCAACAGGGCGGAAGGACACTCGTCACCGTCCGCACGTCGAACCAGCCGCCGACGCTGTGGCGCAGGTCCTGCCGCCGGTCCTGCTCCGGCGCCGGGGCGATGTCCCACAGCCAGGACATGTCGGGGGCGGGGAGGGCGAGACCCCAGGTCGAATCCTCCACCTCGGTCACGGTGCCGCCATGCATCCAGGAGGCGTCGATGTCGGTGAACAGGGCCGCGCGTTCGGCGATGGCGGACAGCCAGCACAGATGGCCATGGACCATGCGCAGGGCGAAGGCCATCCGCTCCGCCTCCGTGGTCGCCGGGGCGCGGCGTTCCACCGCCTCCAGCGGCAGCAGCGGCAGTTGGGACAGCAGGTTGCAGGAGACGGCAAAGCGGAAGGGGCCATCATCGGGAAGCGGCGGTTCGAAATCGGTGGGCAGCGGGCCGCCGCTGTCCAGCGCAGCGGCAAGCGGCGCCAGCGCGCCGCTGACGTCCATCTCGACGAGACGGATATTGGGCAGGGCCGCCGCACGGCGGCGGACGGCGCGGCTGTGGAGGATATCCACCAGAACCACCTCGTCGAAGCGGGCGGTCAGCGTCTCCAGCGGGATCTCGATCAGCAGCCCCGAACCGGCGACCAGCGCCCGCCCACCCGGTTCCACCCGCTGCACCGCCTGATCGATGAAGCGGTGGCAGGCGGCGACATGCGGCGCCCAGGCCCGCTTCTGGCGCCGGTAGCGGGCTCCCAAGGCCACCATTTCCGAAAGGTAGCCGAAACGGCGTGCCAGCGGCGGGCAGGGCGTGGTCAGATATTCGAAGGCTTCGCGCAACATCGCCGGCTTACCCCCTCCGCCAACTTCGCCGCCAAGGTCGCCATTGGCCCGTCGATCGGCCGCTTTTCCGGCCGTCTCACCCCTTGACCCGCGACGGTGGCAAGGTACCTATGGCGCCATGGTCGAGATCAAGAGGAAAACGGCCCTGGTCACAGGGGCCGGCAAGCGCATCGGGCGGGCCATCGCGCTCGATCTGGCGGGGCAGGGGTGGGACGTCGCCGTCCATTACCGAAGCTCCCGCGAGGAGGCCGATGCCGTCGTCGCCGAGATCGAGCGGGCGGGCGGCCGTGCCATGGCCTTCGCCGCCGACCTCGACCGTGAGGCGGAGGTGAAGACGCTGGTGCCGGCGGTGACGGAGCGGCTCGGTCCGCCGACACTGCTGGTCAACAACGCCTCCCGTTTCGAACGCGACGAGATGGCCGACGTCACACGCGAATCGTGGGACGCGCATATGGAGGCGAACCTGCGGGCTCCCTTCGTGCTGTCGCAGGATTTCGCGTCGCGGTTGCCGGAGGGCGAGCGCGGGCTGATCGTCAACATCATCGACCAGCGTGTGTGGAATCCAACGCCGCACTTCGTGTCCTATACCCTGTCGAAGATGGGGCTGTGGGCGCTGACCCGTACGATGGCGCTGGCGCTGGCCCCGCGCATCCGGGTCAACGGCATCGGACCCGGCCCGACCCTGCGCAACGACCGCCAGACGGTGGAGGAGTTCGCCGCCCAGTGGGACTCGACCCCGCTGCAGCGCGGCACCACGCCGGAGGAGATCTGCGCTGCCATCCGCTTCCTGATCGCCGCCCCGGCGATGACCGGCCAGATGATCGCGCTGGACGGTGGGGAGCATCTTGGATGGGCGCAGCCGGCGCATGGCTTCGTGCCCAACGAATAGCGGCGGATTGCAATCCTTAAACAGGGAAAGGCACGTCCGTCCGGAGCCTTGCGGCCGGCGGGGCGGGTGCGGTGCGGCGAAAATGACCGCGCGTTTTACACAGGTGCCCCACCCCGCGCAAGAGGCGCCTGCACGCCCGCGACAATTTTGTGGCCGCGCGTCAATTCCCGCCCTTGACTCGCACCTGACCTAAGGAAATCAACGGCTTAACGAAAATGCCTAAAAAATAGGCGGAAGCATGCGACCCGTTGTGGCGCCTAGCTCCGGATGGGCTACCCCCATCGTTATCGACAAACTTATCCACAGGTTTCGTGGATATTCTTCCGGAGGGGTGAGTCGCTCCGCATGCGTCCTTCGCGTGCCCAACAGTTGACCCGCGACGGCCGCTCGACGACATTCTGGTCATGTCCGAAACGCATTCCTCAGAGCCCCTGGTTTCCTCTTCCGACGCCGATGCCTCGGGCAGTGAGGACGTTGCCGCGCGTCCGAAACGGCGGCCGGCCGACATCGACCGGGGCGTCGAGATCATTCGTGAGCATCTGAAGACCCTGCCGCAGACGCCGGGCGTCTACCGCATGCTGGCGGGTGACGGGGCGGTCCTGTATGTCGGCAAGGCGCGCAACCTGAAGCGCCGGGTGACCAACTACACCCAGGTGGGAAAGCTGCCGGTCAGGCTCCAGCGCATGGTCGCGGAGACCGAGACGATGGAGTTCGTCAACACCCACACCGAGGTGGAGGCGCTGCTTCTCGAATCGAACCTGATCAAGAAGCTGATGCCGCGGTACAACGTGCTGTTGCGGGATGACAAGACCTTTCCGCACATCATGATCACCAAGGACCACGACTATCCGCAGCTGACCAAGCATCGTGGCGCGCGCGGGCGCGATGCCGATTACTTCGGCCCTTTCGCTTCCGCCGGGGCGGTCAACCGGACGATCACGGCGTTGCAGCGCGCCTTCCTGCTGCGCAACTGCGCCGACACGGTGTTCGCCGCCCGCACGCGGCCCTGCCTGCAATACCAGATCAAGCGCTGCACCGCGCCCTGCGTCGGTCGGGTCAGCCCGGCGGAGTATCAGGCGCAGGTCGGTCAGGCCCGCGCCTTCCTGTCGGGCAAGAGCCGCGACATCCAGACGGAGTTCGCCGACCGGATGATGGCCGCCTCCGACGCCATGGATTTCGAGACGGCGGCGCGCTACCGCGACCGTATCCGCGCGCTGACCGCGATCCAGGCCCACCAGGACATCAATGTCGAGGGGGTGGTGGAGGATGCCGACGTCATCGCCGCCTATGCCGAGGGCGGGGTGACCTGCATCCAGGTCTTCTTCTTCCGCGGCGGGCGCAACTACGGCAACCGCGCCTATTTCCCCAGCCACGACAAGGCGGCGGAGACCGAGGAGGTGCTGGCCGCCTTCATCGCCCAGTTCTATGAAAACAAGGCGGCGCCGCCGCTGGTGCTGGTCAGCCACGCCCTGCCGGAGCTGGAGCTGCTGAGTGAGGCGCTGGCGGTGCGCACCGGGCACAAGGTGGAACTCGCCGAACCAAAGCGCGGCGAGAAGCGGCGGATCGTCGAGCATGCCCTGACCAACGCGCGCGAGGCGCATGGGCGCCGGCTGGCCGAAAGCTCCAGCCAGGCGCGGCTGCTGGAGGGGGTGGCCGCCGCCTTCGGCATGGACGGACCGCCGGAGCGGGTGGAGGTCTACGACAATTCCCACATCCAGGGGGCGCACGCCATCGGCGCGATGATCGTCGCCGGGCCCGAGGGCTTCATCAAGAACGCCTACCGCAAGTTCAACATCCGCGAGCAGGGCGCGGCCGGCGACGACTTCGCCATGATGCGCGAGGTGCTGACCCGCCGATTCGGCCGGGCGGTGAAGGAGGACCCGGAGCGAAGCCTGGGGACGTGGCCCGATCTGGTGCTGATCGACGGTGGGCTGGGGCAGCTGAACGTGGCGCTGGAGGTGTTCGCGGAGCTGGGCATCGACGACGTGACGCTGGTCGGCATCGCCAAGGGGCCGGACCGCGACGCCGGGCGCGAGCATTTCTTCATGGAGAACCGCCCGCCCTTCCAGATGGAGCCGCGCGACCCGGTGCTGTATTTCCTGCAGCGGCTGCGCGACGAGGCCCACCGTTTCGCCATCGGCACCCACCGGGCCAAGCGGACCAAGGCCATCGGCAAATCGCCGATCGACGAGATCGCCGGCATCGGTCCCGCCCGCAAGAAGGCTCTGCTGCATCACTTCGGCAGCGGGGCGGCGGTGGCTCGCGCCGGGCTGGCCGATCTGGAGGCGGTGGAAGGGATCAATCGCGCCGTTGCGAAAAAGATATACGATCACTTCCATCCCGATGGTTAGAATGCGGGCACAACAAACCAGCCGGCGCTCTCACGGGCGCCGTGCGGCGACATCCTCCAGCGGTTCGAGTTTTCCGTCATGCTGACCAGCCTGCCCAACCTGCTGACCCTGTCGCGAATCGCGGTGATCCCGGTGGTGGTCGGGCTGTTCTATGTGCCGGAGGCCTGGGCGGCCTACACTGCGTGCTCGCTCTATGCCGCCGCCTGCATCACCGACTGGTTCGACGGCTATCTGGCGCGCGCCTGGGCGCAGGAAAGCGTGATCGGCAAGTTCCTGGATCCCATCGCCGACAAGCTGCTGGTGGCGGCGACCCTCATCATGCTGGCGGGGTTCCACCGGCTGACCGGCCTGTCGATCCTGCCGGCGGTGGTGATCCTGCTGCGCGAGGTGCTGGTGTCGGGGCTGCGCGAGTATCTGGCCGGGCTGCATGTCGGCGTGCCGGTAACCTGGCTGGCGAAATGGAAGACGACGATCCAGATGATCGCACTGGGCTTCCTGATCGTCGGTGATTATGGTCCGGCGGAACTGCCGGTGACCTTCATCGGCACGGTCGGGCTGTGGATCGCCGCTGCTCTGACCTTCTACACCGGGTGGGATTACATGCGCGCCGGGTTGACCCACATGATGGCGGAACAGCCGGCAAAGCCCGGCGCCGCCCGTTCCGCCCGCAGCGCCGGTTGAAAGTTTCCAACATGAAGATTTTCGGGCTGACCGGCTGGAGCGGCAGCGGCAAGACCTCGCTGATGGTGCGGCTGATCCCGGCGCTGACGGCGCGGGGCTTGCGCGTGTCGACGGTCAAGCATGCCCACAAGGGCTTCGACATCGACCATCCCGGCAAGGACAGCCACAACCATCGCTTGGCCGGCGCCACGGAGGTGCTGGTAAGCTCCCCCCGCCGCTGGGCGCTGATGCACGAACTGCGCGACGGCGAGCCGGAGCTGACGCTTGAGCAGCTGATCGGCAAGGTGGCGCCGGTCGATCTGCTGCTGGTCGAGGGCTTCAAGCGCGACCGCCACGAGAAGATCGAGGTCTGGCGGGCCGAGGTGGACAAGGCGCTGATCGCGCCCGACGACCCCACCATCGTCGCGGTCGCCAGCGACGGCGCGGTGCCGGGCTGTCCGGTGCCGGTGCTGGACCTGAACGACGCCGAGGCGATTGCGGCGTTTGTGGTGGAGCGCTGCGGGTTGGGGTGAGGCCCCGCCTTCGCTGTTTTGACATACCAAGAGACGACATGGATACCGCACCTTCCCGCATGCCGCAGGCGCTCGATCGCCGCGGCTATCGGCTTGCCATCTTCGATTTCGACGGCACGCTGGCCGACTCGTTTCCCTGGTTCATCGGCGTGCTGAACGGCGTTGCCGACCGCTATGGCTTCAACCGGGTCCAGGCGGACGAGGTGGAGCGGTTGCGCGGCTATGACGCGCGGCAGATCATGCGGCACCTGCGGGTGCCGAACTGGAAGCTGCCCTTCATCGCCAACCACATGCGGCAACTGATGGCGCGCGACATCGACGGTATCCGGCTGTTCGACGGTGTGCCGGAGATGCTTCGGGCGTTGAGCGACCGCGGCGTGACGGTCGCCATCGTCAGTTCGAACTCGGTGGAGAACATCCGCAGCATCCTGGGACCGGAGGCGGCCGGGCGGGTGGCGCATTACGGCTGCGGCGCCTCGCTGTTCGGCAAGGCGGCGAAGTTCCGCAAGATGCTGCGCACGGCCGGCGTTCCGGCGGAGCTTGCCGTCGGCATCGGTGACGAGGTGCGCGACATCGAAGCCGCGCGGAAGGTGGGGATGGGCTGCGCCGCCGTCGCCTGGGGTTACGCGCGCGAGGATGCGCTGGCGGCGCGGCGGCCGGACCGGCTGCTGACGCGGGTGGAGGAAATCCCCGGGCTGTTTGGCGGCTGAATGCCACGTCCCGGAAAGGACGCCTTTTCCCTCTTCGCAGCGGACGCCGCGGCGGACTAGAGTGGCGGCCATGGTGCAACTCGACAATGATTGCTTCGCCTTCGGCGGGCCGATGATGGCGGTGGAGCCGGCGCTGGCGCTGCTGGCCGGACGGGTCGGGCCGGTGACGGCGACGGAGACCGTGCCGCTGTCCGATGCGCTTGGCCGGGTGCTGGCCGCCGATCTGGTGGCGCCCTTCAACGTGCCGCCGCACGACAATGCCGCGGTGGACGGCTATGCCGTGTTCTTCGACGATTTGGCTGCCGATGGGCCGACCGTGCTGCCGGTGACGGCGCGGGTCGCCGCTGGGCAGTGGCTCGGCCGGCCGGCAGTGCGCGGCGAGGCGGTACGCATCTTCACCGGCGCGCCGATGCCCACGGGCATGGACACGGTGTTCATGCAGGAGGATTGCCGCAGCGATGGAGCCGCCGTCACCCTGCCGGCGGGCATCCGCCGCGGCGTGAACCGGCGGCTGGCGGGCGAGGATGTGCGCGAAGGATCGGTGGTGCTGGCCGCCGGGCGCCGCCTGCGGCCGGAGGACATCGCGCTTGCCGCGTCGCTCGGGCATGGGGTACTGGAGGTGCGCTGCCGGCTGCGCGTTGCAGTGTTCTCCACCGGCGACGAGTTGCGGCAGCCGGGGCAGGCGCTGGAGCCCGGCGCCGTCTATGACGCCAACCGCTTTGCCCTGATCGCGCTGCTGACCCGGCTGGGCTGCGCCGTCACCGACCTCGGCATTCTGCCCGACCGGTTCGAGACGATCCGCGACGCTCTGGCCGAGGCGGCGATGAGCCATGACGCGCTGATCACCTCCGGCGGCATGTCTACCGGGGAGGAGGATCACGTCAAACCGGCGGTCGAGGCCAATGGTCGGCTGGATTTCTGGCGGCTGGCGATCAAGCCGGGCCGGCCGGTGGCGCTGGGCCGTGTGCGCGACGCCGTGTTCGTCGGGCTGCCGGGCAATCCGGTCGCGGTGGTGGTGACCTTCCTGCGCATCGCCCGGCCGATCCTGCTGCGGCTGATGGGGGCGGCGGACGAGACGCCGCGGGCGATCCCGGTGCGCGCGAGCTTCGCCCACAAGAAGAAGCCGGGGCGGCGCGAGTTCCTGCGCGGCTCGCTGGCCCGTGGCGACGACGGTGCGCTGGTGGCGGCGAAATACCCGCGCGACGGGGCCGGTGTGCTGTCGTCGCTGGTGGAGTCCGAGGGCCTGATCGAGTTGCCGGAGGATCTGGCCGGCGTCGAGCCCGGCATGACCGTCGATTTCCTACCTTTCAAAGAATTCCTGTAGAGGTCGCGTGATGAAGATTCTCTATTTCGCTTGGCTGCGCAGCAAGATCGGCGTGCCGACCGAGACCGTGGAGTTGCCGGCGGAGGTGACCACGGCCGGCGGTCTGGTCGAATGGCTGAAGACCCGCAGCCCGCGCCATGCCGAGGCGCTGGCCAACAGCAAGGTGGTCAAGGTGGCGGTGAACCAGGAGCATGTGCCCTACGATCATCCGATCTCCGCGACGGATGAGATTGCGCTGTTCCCGCCGGTGACGGGGGGCTGACGGCATGGCGGTCCGCGTCCAGGCCGAGGATTTCGACGTCGGCGTCGAATACGCCGCCTTCACCGCCGGCCGAACCAGCGTCGGCGGGGTGGCGATGTTCGTCGGGCTGGTGCGCGACATCGCTGGCGGCGCTGCCGTCAGCGCCATGACGCTGGAGCATTATCCCGGCATGACCGAGAAACAGCTGGAAGCCATCGGGGAGGAGGCGCGGCGCCGCTGGCCGCTGGACGATGTGCTGGTGATCCACCGCTATGGCCGGATGGAGCCGGGGGACCGCATCGTGATGGTCGCCACCGCCTCGGCCCACCGCGACGCCGCCTTCGAGTCCTGCCGTTTCCTAATGGACTGGCTGAAGACGAAGGCGCCGTTCTGGAAGCTGGAAGCGACACCGGAGGGGGAACGCTGGGTCGAGGCCAAGGAAAGCGACGACGCGGCAGCGGCACGGTGGGCGGAGTAACGTGTCAGGCGGACGAGGGCGGGCTCAGGCGTGCCCGGCCTCGCCCGACAGCATGGAGACGCTGACGCCCAGCTTGCCGATGGCGCGCTCCCACTTGGCGTCCAGGTCGGTGTCGAACAGCAGCTTTTCGTCGCAGGGCACGTTCAGCCAGCCGTTGGCCTGGAATTCGGCATCCAGTTGCCCCGGACCCCAGCCGGCATAGCCCAGCAGCAGCAGGTTGCGGCGCGGGCCGCGGTCTTCGGAGATGGCGCGCAGGATGTCGATGGTGGCGGTCAGCGCCACGTCGTCGTTCACCACCAGCGTGCCGTCGCGGACATAATCGGTGGAGTGCAGGACAAAGCCGCGGCCCGACTCGACCGGACCGCCGTAATGCACCGGCAGATTGTGGGTCGGCTGCGGGATGTCCATGTCGAGCTGTTCCAGCAAATCCTCGAACGTGATCGACCCGAACAGCCGGTTCACCACCAGACCCATTGCGCCGTCTTCATTGTGGGCGCACACATAGATGACCGTACGCTGGAAACGCGGGTCCTCCATTCCGGGCATGGCGATCAGCAGCTGGCCGGTCAGCGATTCCGTGGTCTTGGAGTCCGGAGACTTGGTCAGACGCGGCATGGGCGATTATCCTTGTCGTCGGTTCGGTGCGGAAGACCGCCCCCGTCCCTACGGTCGGTTGTGGTTGGCGCTCTGGCGACGCTTTCACCGGAGTGTGACAGCACCGGCCGAGCTTTGTCACCATTATATGGGCTATCATATAGGGTGTCGGGGACGCCGATGCGCCCCTTCCAGGGAAGAGAACAGTGCGCGCGATGAAAAGACATGCCCTCGCCCTCCTGCTGCTTCTGGCCGTGCTGGCCGGCGGCGCCGTACCTGCTTTTGCCCAGGGCACTGGGGCAGGGGGCGGGATCGGCGCCTGGACTAAGGCCGGACCGGTGGAGGCGCGGCTGGTGTCCGCGGTGAGTGGCACCGGAGACCTGACGGCGCTGCCGCTGGGGTTGGAGTTGCGGATGGAGCCGGGGTGGAAGACCTATTGGCGCTCTCCCGGCGATGCCGGATTCGCACCGCGTCTGGACTGGAGCCGCTCGGGCAACCTGGGCGAGGCGACGCTGTCCTATCCGGCGCCGCACCGTTTCTCCGTTCTGGGGTTCGAGACGGCGGGATACGATACGGCCGTGCTGTTCCCGATCCAGGGGACGCCGACGACTCCCGGCAAGCCCGTCGATCTTGCGCTGACCGCCGAACTGCTGGTCTGTTCGGAGATCTGCGTGCCGCAGACGCTTGACCTCGCGCTTGCGCTGCCGGCCGGGCCGGCGAACCCGAGCGAGGTCGCCAACGACGTGGCGCGTGCCCAGGCGCTGGTGCCGAAGGGGCCGAACGGGCTGCTGCGCATCGACTCCGTGCGCGGCAAGGGGGCATCGCTGGAGGTGGAGGCGACCGCCGCCGACGGCTTCATCACCCCCGACCTGTTCGTCGAGACCGATCCGGCCCTGACCTTCTCCGCCCCCAAGACGGTCTTTTCCGACAATGACCGCCATGTCCGCTTGACCCTGACGGTGACCGACCCGCAGCCCGGGTTGGATCTGGCCGGGCGCGCGATGACTCTGACCCTGGTCGATGGCGACGAGGCGGTCGAGGCGCCGGTCACGGCGTCGGTGTCGGCCATTGGCGGTTCCGCCGCGCCGACCCCCGGCAGCGTCGGTCTGGCGGCGATGCTCGGGGTGGCGCTGCTGGGCGGGCTGATCCTGAACCTGATGCCGTGCGTGCTGCCGGTGCTGTCGCTGAAGCTGATGTCGGTGGTCAAGCATGGCGGGCGGGCGCCCGCCGCGGTGCGCGCCGGCTTCCTGGCAAGTGCGGCCGGCATCCTCACTTCTTTCCTGCTGATGGCCTCGGTTCTGGTCGGCGTCAAGGCGGCGGGCGGGGCGGTCGGCTGGGGCATCCAGTTCCAGCAGCCGCTGTTCCTGGTCTTCATGGTCGTCCTGGTCACGCTGTTCTCGGCCAATTTGTGGGGGCTGTTCGAGGTGCCGCTGCCGCGCGCGCTGGCCGACCGGCTGGGTGGTGACGGGCTGGCCGGGCCGTTCGCCACCGGCATGTTCGCGACCCTGCTGGCGACGCCCTGTTCGGCGCCGTTCCTCGGCACAGCAGTTGGATTCGCGCTGTCCAAGGGGCCGGTGGAGGTTTACGCGATCTTCGCGGCTCTGGGCGTCGGGCTGGCGCTGCCTTATCTGGCGGTGGCGGCTTGGCCGCGGGTGGCCAGCTGGCTGCCGCGGCCTGGACGCTGGATGGCGAAGCTGAAAGTCGTGTTGGGCTTCGCGCTGATGCTGACGGCGGTTTGGTTGCTGTCGGTGCTGACCGCGCAGATCGGCGAGGTGGCTGCCGCCACCGTCGGGCTGCTGATGGCGGGGCTGGTGCTGGCGCTGTGGGTCGGGCGGAGTGCCCGAGGCGTGGCGCGGACCGCCGGCCCGGCGCTGGCCGGTGTGCTGGCGGTCGCCGCCTTCGCCATGCCGGCGGCGGTCGGCCCGTCGGCCGGTGCGGCTCCGGTGGTCAGCGACAGCAAGGCGCGCTGGGTGCCCTTCGTCGAATCGACGATCCGCGACCATGTCGCCGCCGGCCGCACCGTCTTCGTCGACGTGACCGCCGACTGGTGCATCACCTGCCAAGCCAACAAGAAGCTGGTGTTGAACCGCGGCGAAGTTGCCGAGCGGCTGGAGGACAAGGGCGTGGTGGCGATGCGGGCGGACTGGACCCGGCCGGACGCAACGATCGCGAAGTTCCTGTCCGACCATGGCCGCTACGGCATCCCCTTCAACATCGTCTACGGTCCCGGCGCGCCGGACGGCATCGCCCTGCCGGAACTGCTGAGCGACGGGGTCGTGCTGGAGGCGTTGAGCAAGGCGGCGGGGAAGGCGGCGGCGGCAGGCAAGTCGTCGTGACCCTAATCCGGAAAAGGCCTATGGCCGTTGCGGCTATTCTGCGGTAACAGGGCGCCTCCGGGAGCTTCTCCCGCGCCATGAGGACGACGATGGACGATCAGATCAACTGCCCGCAGTGCAACTCCGAGAACGCCTATAACGACGGCAGCCTGTGGAACTGCCCCGACTGCGGCCATGAATGGAACCCCGACACGGCCGCCGCCGCGACAGATGCCGATACCGGGCAGGGCGTGCGCGACGCCAACGGCAACCCGCTGGCCGACGGTGACAGCGTCACGGTCATCAAGGACCTGAAGGTCAAGGGATCGTCCCTGGTGGTCAAGGGCGGGACCAAGGTGAAGAACATCCGTCTGACGGACGGCGCCGACGGCCACAACATCGCCTGCAAGATCGACGGCATCGGCGCCATGAACCTGAAGTCGGAGTTCGTGAAGAAGGCGTGACCTTGGCGGTCCAATGCCAAGCGGACAGTCGGGCCAACCGCGCCTTGCGGCCATCCGCCGCGGGGGATAGAAGGGATGCAGGGCCGGGCTCCGCAACGAGGGTCCGGCCGAACCCGGAAAACGGGTCAGACCCATAAAATCGGAAGGGTTAGAGACGATGAGCATCCAGGTTGGCGATACCATTCCGTCCGTCACGCTGAAGTGGCTGACCGACAACGGCATGCAGGAAGTGACGACGGACGAGCTGTTCAAGGGCAAGAAGGTCGTCCTGTTCTCCGTCCCCGGCGCCTTCACCCCGACCTGCTCCGCCAAGCATCTGCCGGGCTTCGTCCAGCAGGCCGACGCGCTGAAGGCCAAGGGCGTCGACAGCATCATCTGCCTCGCCGTCAACGATCCCTTCGTGATGCGCGCCTGGGGTGACAAGGGCGGCGTCGGCGACAAGGTGAAGATGCTGCCGGACGGCAACGCCACCTTCACCACGGCTCTCGGCCTGACCATGGACGGTTCCGCCCACGGCCTGGGCACCCGCGGCCAGCGCTTCGCCCTGGTGGCGGAGGACGGCAAGGTCACCCACGTCGCCGTCGAAGCCCCCGGCAAGTTCGAGGTGTCGTCGGCCGAAGCGGTGCTGGAGAAGGTTTGAGTTAGGAGGACGTTTCCCTCTCCCGTCCCGGGAGAGGGAAGGGGCCCGCCGCGAAGCGGTGGGAAGGGTGAGGGGTCAGGCACGGAGCCATGCGCTTCCGGTTCCTGGATCACCCCTCACCCTCCCCACTTCGTGGGTCCCCTCCCTCTCCCGGGACGGGAGAGGGCTTATACGCTAGCCCTGCGCCCGCACGTCGGCCACACCGCGCCGCGCCAGTTCGTCGGCGCGTTCGTTCTCGGGGTGGCCGGCGTGGCCGCGGACCCAGTGGAATTCGATCTCGTGCTGCCGCTTCGCTTCTTCCAGGCGCTGCCACAGGTCGACGTTCTTCACCGGCTTCTTGTCGGCGGTCAGCCAGCCCTTGGCCTTCCAGCCGTGAATCCACTTGGTGATGCCGTTCTTCACATATTCGCTGTCGGTGAAGAGGCGGACGGTCACCGGCTTCTTCAACGCCTCCAGCGCCATGATGGCGGCCATCAGCTCCATGCGGTTGTTGGTGGTCGCCGGCTCGCCGCCATACAGCTCCTTCTCCACCTCGCCATAGCGCAGGATGGCGCCCCAGCCGCCGGGGCCGGGATTGCCGCTGCAGGCGCCGTCGGTGAAGATGTCGACGGTCTTGCCGCCCGCATCGGTCGGAGTGGTGGTGTCGGTCATTCAGTCAGGCCCCGCCCACGTCGGAATCGTCGAGGAAATAGTCGCCCAGGCCGCGGACCGACTGGTGGAAGCGCAGCTTGCGCAGATATTCTAGCGGATCCTTCGGCCGCACGAAGGCGCCCGGCGGGTGGTTCAGCCAGTCGTAGAGGCGGGTCAGCAGGAAGCGCACCGCGCTGCCTCGGCACAGCCAGGGC
>NZ_LGQY01000076.1:0-29183 GCF_003116065.1 Azospirillum sp. TSO5
GCCGATACTGCGCTCGGGTGATTTCAGTCCACATTGTCTTGTCATTCGTCATGCTTCGCAACATCGATCGAATCACAAGGCACT
This sequence comes from Azospirillum sp. TSO5, assembly GCF_003116065.1. Classification (NCBI taxonomy): domain Bacteria; kingdom Pseudomonadati; phylum Pseudomonadota; class Alphaproteobacteria; order Rhodospirillales; family Azospirillaceae; genus Azospirillum; species Azospirillum sp. TSO5. Next base: position 85 of record NZ_LGQY01000076.1, read on the forward strand.
GAAATCACGCAATTCTTTTCGGGTCAGGCTCTAAGAGGCGGTTTCCAGGCCCCTTATCCGATGCCCCCCTCTGGAAACCGTCTGATCTGCTGTCGGTTTCCTGTGCCTTTGGCACAGAGAGGCGGGCATGGGACCGACAGTTGCGGAAGTGGTGGCGAGGATCATCGACCGGATCGAGGAACGGCCTCCCGGCCCCGGGCGTCCGCCGATGCCCACTGTGGAGATCATCGAGACGCTTCGCTTCTTCCTGCGTGAGGGCGTCCAGTGGCGCGAGCTTCGGGCGGCGGACGGGCGCGCCTCAGGCTCAACCCTCCGCCGCCGCCTGGACGAGTGGCACACGACGGCGTTGCTCCGCCGTGTCCATGCCGTCCTCGTTCGTATGGCGCGCTCCGGTCCTGAGGCCGCCGCTTGGGACGTCGTGGTCGACAGCTGCTCAGTACGGGCTAAGCACGGTGGCGAGTTGACTGGCCCGAACCCCACCGACCGCGGCAAACCCGGCACCAAGTATCACGTGGTCGTCTCGACTGACGGCCTGCCGCTGGCGGTCATGCCGTCTGCCGCCAATGTGCATGACACCATGCTCTTCCCCGACTTGCTGCGCTTGGCCCAGGTCGTCTGCGCCGCCATCGGCAGGCTCTACGCCGACGCAGGCTACGACAGTGCCGATAACCGTTGGCTCTGTTTACGTGACGGGGTTCAACCGCACATCCGCAAGATCGGCGAGCCCCACGGCTCAGGGCTCGGCAAGGTCCGATGCGTTGTTGAGCACGGCTGCGCTTGGCTGCTCGCAAACAAACGCCTGGATCGGAGACAGGATAGGCTGAGGCGGATCATCCTCGCCCTGCTGACAGCGGCAGCAATCTTCATCATCGCAAACCGGCTCAGTCCCTTCTGAAACCTGTCCCTAGGGACGAATCTCTCGGGCCTGGACGTCCGCCGATGTCTATCGTTGAGATCATCGACTGAAATTCTCACGTATTCGACATGGCCTTCATGCCCTTTGCCTCGATTAAGGTCACCAACAACATCCTCGTCAAAGTCGATCGCCTACCCCATCGCCCGAATGAGGTCACACGATTGTATTTCTATCCGGTCGCAAATATCAGAAAGTAGTGCCGACCGCATGAGATAATGCGCTGTCGATTGTGCCAATTACGTACAATGACGGGCATTTTGTCTCATAAGAGTTTGCCCTAATCCGCACCCATTTAACGTGTTTGATACGCTTCCTCCAGAAGACTGTTATATCAGTTATGCCGCACGGCAAGAGGTCGATCATGCTTGATTGGTTTGTCAATCAGAAGGTACTCGTCAAGGTTCTCACCCCAGTTTTGCTTCTTTCGCTGATCATGGGGGGCACTGCGGCGCTGACGTTAAGTAGACTGAAGAGCCTTGAAAAAACCACAGACGAGGCACTGACCGTCGAGGCTTTCCGGTCAGTGACGATTCTCGATCTTGCTCGCCACCTTAACGCCGCTACCATTGCTGAAAAAAACGCCATCCTTGTAGATCGCGTTGATGAGGTGCGCCAGTTCGCTGATGTATTCGGTAAAGAGATGGCCCTAATAGAGCAGAACATCTCCGAACTCAGCCGTACAGCGAACAACGACACCCGCCGTGAGACCAACAAAGAAATCAAATTGTTGGTGGAAGCTTATCGTCAACTGTCCTCCAAGGCGCTTGACTTCGCTCTCAAGGGGATGAGCAAGGACGCACTCGAACTAAGTGCGGGTGACGGTGCGAAGGCGCGGCGTGCCACCTTGGAGTTTGTTGAGGTCCGCGTGGAGCGCAATCGCCAGAACATGGAAAAAGCTGCGGCCACCAGCCATAACCTCGCTGAGAACACCCGCATGTTGGTGACGGCGATGTCGGTTGGCGGCATCATCGTCGGTCTAGCGCTTTCGCTGGCGATTATCGTCTTTATGATCGTCCGTCCATTAAGGCAAGTGACCGACGCGATGCACCGCGTATCACAGGGAGATTTGGAGGTTGTGGTCGTCGGCACGGAGCGCCGCGACGAGGTCGGTCTCCTGGCTCGCACGCTGAACATCTTCAAGACCAATGCTCAGGAGGTGCGCCGTCTGACCGCGGAGCAGGAGGAACAGAAAGCCAGAGCTGAAGCGGAACGCAAGGCAGAAATGCACGCCCTTGCCGATCGGTTTGAGTCCAGCGTCAGCGCGATTGTCCAGCATGTTGCATCGTCGGCAACCCAGATGCAGGGCGCGGCGGGAGCGTTGTCTACCAATGCCACCCAAGCGTCAGCACAGGCAACTGCAGTAGCGGCGGCGTCGGAACAATCGAGCGCCAATGTGCAGACCGTCGCCTCTGCAACCGAGGAGTTGGCGGCTTCTATCTTGGAGATCGGGCGTCAAGTGTCTACCCAAACGGTCATATCTGCTACCGCTGTGCAAGAGGCTGACCGCACCAATGCCAGTATGCAGACGCTGACCGACACAGCTAATCAGATCGGCGCCGTGGTTGACCTTATCAACTCAATCGCTGGTCAGACCAACCTGTTGGCCTTGAATGCCACTATTGAGGCGGCGCGCGCAGGCGAGGCCGGAAAGGGCTTCGCCGTGGTGGCGAGTGAGGTCAAGGCATTGGCAAGCCAAACTGCCCGTGCGACTGAAGAGATCCAATCGAAGGTCAATGAGATCCAGATGGCCACAACGGGAGCAAAAGATGCAGTTGCTGGTATCGCTGACATCATCGGGCAGATGAGTGAAATCTCATCGGCCATCGCTGCGGCAATTGAGGAGCAGAACGCCGCCACAGCCGAGATCTCCAGCAACGTTGCTCAGGCGGCTCGGGGCAGTGAGCAGGTGTCGACGAACATCATCGGCGTGACCCAGACCGCCACCGAAACCGGCTCTGCCGCTGGCCAGGTGCTGAGCACGGCCAGCAGCCTTGCGAAGGAGGCCGACCGGCTGAAGACGGAGGTGGGAACCTTCATCGCGACCGTTCGCGCAGCCTGACGAACGGCTTTCGGATCGGGAAGAGCTTGGTGCCATGCACTTACGGCCGCCAGCAGCAGGCTGTCAGTGGAGACCACGAGGTGGTACTTGGCGCCCAGCTTGCCGTAGTCGGTTGGGTTCAGGCTGGTCAATTCGCCACCGTACTCGGCCAGCATCGAATAGAGGCCCTCCATGTCGTCCCACACGGTGGCGTAAAGGCCATCGCGCGTGATGCAGACAAGGACCGCCTGGCCCCAGAGGACCAACCCAGCCCTGTGCTATTCGCCCGAGCGACCCGAGGTCGACCCGTGGCCGGTCGGTGATCCTGCCGCCAGTTCCATAACAGTCGGGGCGATGCGCGCCTCTCTGTCCCTGGAACAAAAGAAACCGACGTCACATCAGCGGGTATCTGGCATGGAATCACCGAATGTGATTTCTGAAAACCATCTCTAAGCCCTGAGCGCCTCGGAAGAGAGTGTCAGGATGATGATGAGAACCTGCCCCGAAGGCTTCGCCAATGTGGACGGCACGGCCGGTCAGCCGATGCTTGACAATACCGATGGGAAGTCATGGCTGCAATATCGGGAAAGGGAGGAATTTACGGATTGGGGCTCCCAGGGGTTCTGGCACTTCAAAGGTCCATGCTCAAGCACCCTGCGGCCCTTTGCTGGTCTTCTGATGGCTATCTCCGGCCTTGCCAGTTGGGGGAACCAGACCGGTTCGCTCGGCTCGATCCAGCAGTGCCTTCACCGATGAGGCAGACCACGTCGTGCCGCCACGCGGCGTCCGGATGCGCATGTCCTCCAGGCGAGCGGCGATGGTCCGCAGGCTGAGCTCGGGATCGGCCCCTTTGATGCCGGCGATGACCAACAGGATGTCATCTTTGGGCGGCTTGCGCGGCGCCGGCTCGATCAGGGCCGGCTCGACCAAGCCTTCTGCGACGAGGCGGCGCACTGCCCGCGACAGACGGTCAGCCGTCCAAGGCTGATCGGGCGAGCCCAGCCGTCCGAGGGACTTGGCCACCTTCGCCCAGGAATGTGCCGGGCGCAGCGCCCGCACCTTGGGCAGCCACGCTTCCATGCTGGCCAACAGGCCCGCCATATAGTGCCTGTCTCGGATGGCGGAGAGCCGGGCAATCGCCTCCGGATCGCGTCGCTTGAGCGCCGGGTTCCCGCCCACCCGGCCGCGGGCCTTGGCTGCCCGCAGCCCAGCCTTCGTCCGCTCACGGATCAAGGCGCGTTCCAGCTCGGCAGCGGCACCGAGCACCTGGAGGGCGAACTTCCCCTGTGGCGTCGAGGTGTCAATCGGATCGCGCAACGACTTGAAGTGGGCACCGATGGTCTCCAATCCCTCGATCACTTCCAGCAGGTGGGAAAGCGAACGGGCCAGTCGGTCGATGCGGGCCACCACCAGAATATCGCCACGTTGCATACGGGCAACGGCCTTGGCCAGTTCCGGCCGCGACCGGCTGGCGCCCGATGCCTTCTCCTCAAAGATCACCCCGCAGCCGGCGGCCTTCAGCTCGTCGAGCTGGCTGAAGGTCGCCTGATCCTCGGTGGACACACGGGCATAGCCGATCAGGGCCATTGTCGCCGCTGGGTTAATCAGGCGAAAATTGGGTAAGGCGCTGCAACGGGTTTAGCTCCGGGTAGGCGAACCAATCAGAAGAAAATCAGACCTATCCTGGTTAGAATTGCAGAGTTGATCAGGTGAAAAGTGTCGGGCCAATCAAAGTCGTCTCGCGACCTTATGGCCGTACCCGACGAGGTTTGGCAGATCGCGCGGGATCGGGAGCGGGTCATCCGCCCGCTCGTTTTGCAGCCGCTGGCCTATGGCGCGCGGGGTGAACAACTTGCCGCTGCCGCGGAAGCGCTCAACGTGTCACAGCCGTATCTCTACCGGCTCATGCGCGCCTACCAAGACGATCCGCGCACCCAATCCCTTCTGGGGAAACGCCCTGGTCGCAAGGTCGGCGTGCGCCGTCTCGATGCCCGGGTCGAGACGATCATCGACGAGGAAATTCAAACCAGCTACCTGAGGCTTCTGAAGCCGAAAAAGTCCAAGCTCATGAAGGGCATCCACGCCCGCTGCGCGGCGGAGGGGCTGCCAAAGCCGGCGCGCGAGACGGTCGATCTACGGCTCGCAGCCATCAGCAAGCGTGAGCAGGCCAAACGGCGCCACGGAGCAAAGCGGGCACGCGAGGAGTTCGACCCGATCCGGGGCTCCCTGGACGCGGACCGCCCGTTGCAGATCGTCCAGATCGACCACACTCCGGCCGACGTCATGGGCATCGAGCCGGACACCCTGGAGGTGATCGGGCGTCCCTTTATCACGCTGGCGATCGATATCCGCACCCGCGTGTACTGCGGATTCTACCTCACCTTCGACCCGCCCTCGGCGGCCAGTGTGGCCGCCTGCGTCGCGCACGCCGTGATGGACAAGTCTTCCTGGCTGCTGGCCCGCGGGCTCCCGCCCCGGTGGCCGGTCGCCGGCCTGTGCGAACTCATCCATGTCGACAACGGCAAGGAGTTCCACGCGAAGGCGTTCACGCGGGCCTGTGAGGACTACGGGATCGAGGTCCGCTATCGGCCGCCGGGCACGCCGCACATGGGCGGTCACGTCGAGCGGCGCATCGGGCATCTGTCCCAGGAGATTCACCTCTTGGACGGGACCACCTTTTCCAACATCAAAGAGCGCGGCGTCTACGACCCGGCGGGCAACGCGTGCCTGACCCTGGCCGAGATCGAGTGGATGGTGGCGACCATCATCCTGGAACACCACGCCACTTTCCACGAGGGCATCGGCACGGCGCCGCTGGCGAAGTGGGAGGCCGAGACGGCCGGTCAGGCGCTTCGGATGCCGGCGGACCTCCGCGCCTTCCACCGTGACTTCCTGCCGTTTGAAGAGCGCACCGTGCAACAGGACGGTATCCATCTGTTCGGCGTTCGCTACTGGCACGACGCGCTGACACCCTTCCTGCACGACAAGGCCAGGGTCACGGTCCATTACGATCCAGCGAACCTGTCGGCCGTCTTCGTGCGCGGACAAGCCGGCGGCTTCCTCGACGTGCCGGTACGTGTCAACGCGAATGAGACAGCCGGGTTAGGAGTTCAAGCTCGGTCAGCCTGCGTGATCAGCGGCGTCAGCGAGCTGGTCGCCGCGTCCGTCTGCTTGCAGGATGCCGGCGGGCTCAGGTCGCGCAAGGCCCTTCCGTCCCGCCCCTCAGGGCGGGTCCCTCGAGAAGGGCCTTGCCCGCCCTCTCGCGCGCCGGCGTGGGGAAAGGCAGGCCGGGACGGCGGGATGGCCGCTCTCCAGCCGAACAACGGGATGACAGGGATGGGCATCAGCTCACCTTCCGGTCGGCCGGCGGGTTGATCCACACGGCGACGGGCGGGGCCGGGGCTTCGGGCGGCTTGTTTACAAAGCGCTCCGGGTGGCGGCGGTGCCCTTCATCCAGAACCGCCTGACGCGCGGCGCGGATCGCGACGGTGTCGCCGTAGTGCACCTGATGCGGCGTCATCAGCGCCAGCCCGGAATGCCGGTGCTCGGTGTTGTACCAGGTGAAGAAGGCGCGGCAGAACGCCCGAGCGTCCTGGATCGAACCGAAGCGGTCCGGGAAGCTGTGGTGGTACTTCAAAGTCCTGAACTGCGCCTCGGAGAACGGGTTGTCGTTGGACTGCTGCGGCCGGCTGTGGCTGCGCGTCACGCCGAGGTCGGCAAGCAGCTCGATCACCGCCTTGGCCTTCATGGCGGCGCCCCGATCGGCGTGCAACGTCAGCCGGTCGCGGGCGATGCCCTGCTTGCGCACCGTCTGGCGGATCAGCCGCTCGGCCAGCGCCGCGCTTTCCCGGTAGGCCACCGTCCACCCGACCACGGCGCGGCTGTAGATGTCGAGGATGACGTACAGGCACAGCCAGGTGCCCTTGACCGGGCCCTTCAGCTTGGTGATGTCCCAGCTCCACACTTGGTTGGGACCGGTGGCCAGCAACTCCGGCTTGCTGTAGGCCGGGTGGCGGCGCTGCTGCCGGCGCTCGCGCACCTCGTCGTTGGTGGTGAGCAGGCGGTACATGGTGCGCACCGAACACAGGTACTGCCCCTCGTCGAGCAGCGTGACGTAGACCTGCGCCGGGGCGGCATCCCCGAAGCGCTCACCATGCAACAGTTCAAGGACGCGGTGGCGTTCGCCGCCGCTCAGAGCGCGGGGCGGCGGTGGCCGACGGGTGGGCGGGCGCGGCGGCCCGACCCGGCGCTGCCGGTCGCGATGCCGATAGAAGCTGGCGCGCGGCACGCCCAGGGCGCGGCAGGCGGTGGAGACGTCCACCGCCGGCGCCGCGTGCTCGATGGCGGCCATCACCTGCGCTCGCCGCGGTCCGTCGAGCCGAGTGAGGTCTCCAGCAATTGAGCCACTTTTTTTTTGAAGCTCGATGACGGCCTCGGCGCGGGAGAGTTGGTCGCGCAACCGTGCGTTATCCCGCTCCAGGCGCTCGAGATCGCTCTTGTGCGGATTGGCCGGCGGGGCCTTCGGGCCCGGCTTGGCTGGGGCGAGGCCGCGCAACTGTCCAGCCTCGCGCTGGCGGCGCCAACGGGTGACATTGGAGGAATACAGCCCTTCACGGCGCAGAATGGCGCCGATCTCATTGGGGCGAGCGCGGTCGATCTCCTCCAGAACGCGCAGCTTCTCGGCGGTGCTGAACGTGCGCCGTTGCGGGCGCTCGCTCACCTCCGGATCGGGAGCGGACTGGGCGGTGGAAACGTGGGGCAGTGTCGGTGTGCTCATCGGGTCCTCAACAGCGCCCTCTACCGATCATTTCAGCAGGCGGCTGTCTCACTCGACGTTGGCACAGAGGGTGCCCTACCGCAACCTGCGGCGCCCGGCGATCTCGAAATGGGAGTTGAAGGCGGCCAAGCGCGCGGTGCGCCGGCAGGGTCGGGCCGGCGTGGACGAGGACATGATCTTCGCGATGGTGCTGGCGCGCCGCAAGGCACTGGAAGAAGCGCGCGGCCGGAGCCGCAAGGCGCGGCTGGAACTGGCACGCAGCGGTCGGCGCGCGACCGTAGAGCCGGTGCCGCCCCTGAACGCGCCTCCGGCGATCGAGGGCGAGTACGCCGAGGTGACGGACGATGACGACACGCCGCTGAACCTGCCCTATTACGACACGGAGGAGTGGGATGGCTGATCCGTACGACCACCTTGGGCCATCGGCGCGTGAGGTCATCGACCGGCCGGCGGCGGAACGCATCGCGCGGATGCGCTCCCGCGGGTTCACGGACTACCCGCACTGCCGGTACGTGCTCGACCTGATGGCCGAGCGGATCGAACGGCCGAAGGGATCGCTCAAGCCCAACCTTCTGATCTGGGGCGAGTCCGGTCAGGGCAAGAGCACCATCTTCCGCAAGCATTTGCGGGATCATCCGGCCGTGTTCGACCGGCCAGCCGGCGTGCGACGCACACCGGTGGTCGGCATCGAGATGCCGCCGATGTGCGATGTCAAATGGTTCTACACGCTGCTGCTGCGGGCGATCGACGCCCCGCCGGAAACCGGGCGCTCGCAAATCCCGCTTATGGCGGAACGGATCGTCGATCTGTACCGCATAATAGGCGTGCGGCAGATCGCCATCGACGAGGCCCACAACATGCTGATGGGGACGGTCCGCCAGCAGCGGATCATGTTGGCCGTCATTCGGAACCTGACCAACATCTTGGAGGTCCCGTTGGTTCTGTTCGGCATCCAGGACGCCCGCGAGGCGCTGATGCACGACCGCCAGTTGGCCCGCCGGTTTCATTTTATCGAGTTGCCCGCTTGGGGCATGGGGGAGGAGTTCAGCGCGCTCGTCGGCAGTGTGCTGCGCTCGCTGCCCTTGCGCCGCCCGTCGTTGCTCACCGCGCGGGCGCTGAAGATGCTGGCATCGCACAGCCAAGGGGTGACCGCCAACGTGTTTGAGACGCTGATCGAGCTTGGCGTGTGCGCCATTCAGTCGGAAGAGGAGCGGATCACGGCGAAGGACATCATCGAGCACCTCCAACTTCCTGCCGTCGCATGATCCCTATCGGGTCAGGCTCCGTCGGGACAGCGCGGCCCTGGCCCGTCGTGCCGCCACCCCGATCGGACGAGAGCCTGTCGAGTTGGCTGGAGCGGATCGGCGGGGCGTACGGATTGACCGGCTTGGATCTGCTCGCGCCGGACTGGAAGGACGCGTGGGTTGCCGGTACTGGCATCGATGGGGACCCGCCGGAGCCTCTGATTCGCTGGCTGGCTCGAAAGACAGGACTGGGGCCGCGCCGGATCCGCGCGATGACGCTGTCGGGCTACGTGCCGTTCCTGCTGGATGGGCTCACGCCACCGGCGGCGTCCTTGACGTCCTATGTCGCGCGGTTCCGGTTGGTCTCGCGCCAAGACGAACCGATCGTCGGTGTTGAGACGGTGCCGTGGTTGGATGCGCGGTGGGGGATGATGTGGGGCTGCAGCGCGTGCCTGGCGGCGGATGCCGTGCCCTACCGCCGACGGCATTGGCGTGTGCCGTGGATGCTGACGTGCCCGCTGCATGGAGGCTTTCTGGAAGAGGTGCTGGTGACGCCGGGGCGGTCGTGGACCGCCTTCGCGGCGCCGTTCGGTCGCGCGTCGCCGGAGCGTGAGCTGGTGCGGTTGGACCGCGCCACGCACCAGGCGGTCACCCGTGGGGTCGTGGATGGGCCGCAGGGCCACATCCGTGGAGGAGCGTGGGTTCGCCTGCTCCGGACCGTCCTTGAGGAGCTGGTTCGTCTGGCGCCGGAGGACTCCCCCCGTGGCCGTGGGCTGGCTGAACTGTGGGACGATCTGGGTGTCGCACCGCCGCCCGCGCTTCGGCCGTCCCCGTACGAAGCCCTGCCACCGCAGCAGAAGCTGAAGCGGATGCGGGCAGCGGCCCTTGCGCTGGAGCGGGCGCGATCGCTGCTCACGGACTGGATGGAGGGCAACGGGCTGGCGCTGCTCGATCCGGAGGGGAGCGCGCTGCGGCGGTGGGGCAGGCCCTGCGGTGGCCGAGCGGAGCGGCCTGCCGCAGGGGATCACCCACCCGCTGCCCGGTGATGATCACGTCCCTTCGGTCGTCGGGGGGCGGTGCCGGAAGAGCTTTTCGGTGACGTTGTTGCGCCAGCGGTCGCGCGAGCGCAGGTAGCGCCGGGCCACCTCGGTGGACTTGTGGCGGGTCTGGCGCATGATGTCGTGCAGCTGCGCCTCCTGCTCGGCCGCCGCGGTTGCGAGCCCGGCGCGGAGCGAGTGGCCGGAGAAGCGCGCCGGCTCGGGCAGGCCGGCCCTGGCGGCGCTGTCCTTCACCAGCCGCGCCACCGCCTTGTCGGACAGCGGCGTGCCGGTGACGCGGCCGTTCTTCAGCACGCCGCAGAACAACGGGTCCTCGGGGCGCAGCGCGCCGCGCACCGCCAGCCAGGCGTCGAGGGTGCGCAGCACGCAGAGATCCGGATCGACCGCCGCCCAGATGGCGACGCCGTCGCCGCGGCCATGCTGGTCGGTCTTGGAGCGGCGCACCGTCACTTCGACGCCGCGATCGGGGATGCGGACGATGTCGCTGACGCGCAACGCCACCAACTCGCTGCGCCGAAGGGCTGCGCCATAGCCGATCAGCAGCATGGCGCGGTTGCGGATCCCCAGCGGCCCGTCCGGCTGCGCGGCGAGCAGGCGCGGCAGGGTGTCGAGCAGGATGGGAGCGGCTTGACGCACCGTGCGGTCGGCCTGGCCGCGGGCAAGGCCGTCGAGCACCAGGGCGATGCGCGGGTGCTTGAGGTCGACCGGCACGCCGGCGAGGCGGTGCGCGGTGGCGATGGCGGCAAGGTGGACGCGCAGCGTCGGCACGGTGAGGCGCTCGGCGGCCTTGACCAGGTAGAGGCCGATGATCTCGGCGTCGCCGATCAGCGGGGCGAAGCCGAGGCGCTCGCACCAGGCGGTGTACTGGGTCCAGGCGGAGCGGTAGGCGCGCAGCGTGCCTGCGCCCCGCGCTCGCGTCGCCCAGGCGGCGGCCTGCCCGGCCAGTTCGCGGATTTCGGCGGCGCGCGCCGGGTCGGCGGGGACGACGAGGCGGCCGAACAGCCCGGTCTCGACGGCGACGCCGGCGTCCGGATCCGGCCAGGCGGCGCCCTCCCCGTCCAGGCGGACGTCGGTCATGGGATCGTCGGACATCGGGGCTCCGGGGCGGCATCGAGGGTGGTTCGCGCGGAGGATGCAGGATAGATGGACTACACGCAAGGGTTCCGTCCGAAAAGGGCTCTTGTCGGACGGAATTAAAGACCACTCAGATCAAGTGGTCAAAGCACGGCGGCGGCGGGCGAGGGTCGAGGAGAATGAGCGCTGCGGCGTCCGGCAGCGGCCCCGACGTCAGTCACAGGAAAGCCGCGCTGACCGACAAGACGGACACCAGATTTTCGCCAGAACAACCCGCCGATTTTCGCCTGATTGGCTCGACACATCAGCATCGGGGATGGTGCTGGAAGTTCTGGAATCCAGATTTTCTCCTGATTAGCCCAGCAGCGACAGCAGGGCAAGGTACCCCGGCAGGCGAACTGCCCCAGCATACGCTATTTTCAGGACAATCGCTTATCTATAACCGGACGGTTGAAACTCAGCGGAAAAAGTTTGGCTGCCACGGCTGCCCTACTCCTCTCCGCAGGCAGCGAGACAAGACGCCAAACCAGACCGTCGTCCGGTAAGCGCCGGCCAAGATGGCTGGACGCGCAGCACCTTGCTGGGCACGTCTCGAACGCTTGGGCGAAACTATTGCTTTTCAAAGAGTTGAGGCGAATGCGGAGGGGCTTCGCTCAGCTTTTTGCATGAACCGCTTACATTTTGCATGAATCGGTTTGCAAAACCGAGGCACCGGAGGCCCTCAACCCCTCAGGATCCGGCTTTTTGCATCAACTGCCTTACAACGACAACCAGCGACCATAGCCGCCCTCCCCTGCTGGCGATAGCGGAAATTATCACCAACATGTGATCTCAGCCATCCGCAGTAGTGGACTGGTCAGCGTTTTTTCGATATCAAAATCCTATAACCATCTGATATAGAACAATACATGCGTCTTCGTTCTTTGGACCCGTTCCCCCTTCTCGCCCCCCTGGAGCGCGCCGCCGCGGCCGTCGGCCGGCTGGCCCAGGCAGCCGCCGGCACCCCGGTGTTGGCCGCGTGGATGCACCGGTCGCGGGTCGAGGCCGTGGCCGAGATTTCAGAGACCCAGGGTCGCCGGGTCGATCCCAACCGTCTGCGCACCTTGCTGGCGCAGGTGCCGACCCGGGCTCAGCGCGATTGGGGCGCCACCATGCTTGCCCTCGATATGATGCGGCAGATGCTCACCGAACCTGGCACGACTGCTCTCGCCCCGACCGGCACGGATGACGCGCTTGCCCAGATGGACGAGGCCCATGCCGCAGTCGGGTCGGCGGCGCTGATCGCTTGCGGCATTGGCTTCCTTGCCCACCTAGAAGCTGGCGGCGACCGCAGCGGCGCCTGCCTTGCAGTTTCCCGCTTCCTCGCTGCTCAGGGACTGACGCCGCTGCCGCTTCCCTGCTTGAACGGGGTGGAAGCAATACGCCGCGCCGAGCCCCGCGGGGTCTGGCTAGTTGCCTTCCTAGACGGCATGGCTCGGCAGGCGGAGGAGGGAGAGGATCGTCTCGGCGCCTTGCACCACCGCTGGCGCAGCTGGCGCCGGCGTGTCGGCGACCGGCGCAGCGACGCCCGCATCCGCCGCGCCGTCGACGCCATGGCGGCGGAAGGAGTGATGAGCCCGGCCCGGCTGGCAGCGCGGCTGCGCTGCGCTACCAGCGCGGCGACCGACCTACTGGAGGACCTGCAGCGGCTGGAGATCGCCGTGGAGATCACCCGCCGGCGCAGCCATCGGGTGTTCGTGTCCGAGGATCTGGCACCGATGCTGGGCGAGGTGGCGCCGCGTTCAGAAGCGGCGGTCAGAGATGTTGCTGCGTCCCCGCTCCTTCCCCCGCCCGCGGTGGCTACCGAACCCGATCGCTGGGTGGAGCCGGCCGAAGGAGTGGACGACGCACTCGCTCACTTAGAGCGGATCCTCAAAAGACAGGACCCACTGCTGGCTCGTTATGGTAGCGCCAACGGCAGACTTCTATCGTGTGGCTAGATCCCATCTGATCCCGGCTCACATCAGAGGAGTCAGTTAACCACGGCCTTCAAATCCGACTACATGTACAGATGAAGTCGAAATAGACAACGCACCTCGGCAAACCACAACCCACGCTTGTCAGCACAACTCCATGATCGCTCAACATGCCGATGCCACCTAGAAGTCACATCGCAGATTGGCTCCAACTGATTGACGCTTTTTATTAAAATATCGTCTAAACTATCAGTAAACTACTTGTTAAGTTCTCAGATATTATATCAGCAGGAACATTGTGGTTGTCGCTACTCGCTTCAAGCCGCCCAACAACCGGCTTTTTAAAGGGTTACGATCACCTTGGGAATGAGCAGAGCCGTTGGATTAACTCAACCCTATCAGTTGATGAATTTTCGAGCTGTACGACCGAGATGAAAACCGAAGCTGACATTGAGTTTATTGCCAGAGCGATCGACCCTGACGCTTGGCAGAACTATGACGAGAGCAACGGCAACACAGCCAGTGTAAATCGCCCACTCTCATCTTTGGCCGCAGCCCAGCGCGTTCTGAATGCTGTGCACGAAGCAGGTGGACGGATTGCCGGAGCGTCGCGGCTCTCTTCTGATAATGCTCCCTGTTCAGTGTCCACACCCGACGAGAGAGAGAGCGGTACCGTGCGGGAGATCGTCCGCCACCATCACCCCGAGCGCAGAGTGCTCCTAGTCGAAGATCGCCCGGCCGTATCCGATCTGATCAAAGCTCTTCTCCAGTCCCTGCCCAATATTGCGCTCGAGGTGGAGACCAACGGCAGCGATGCCATCGATGCCGCTGGTCGGAACTGCTACGATGCTATGCTGATAAGCACCGAGCTTCAGGATATGGAGGGCCTCGATGTAATTGCGTCACTGCGGCGCCTCCCCCTTCCGTTCTGCAGCACACCGATAGTGGCGCTGATCGGGGACGCGAACCCTGCCTACCGGCTCGCAATTCTGGCTCATGGGGCGCAAGAGGTTCTTGACGGTCCCGTGCGCCTGGATGATCTCGTTAGGGTCCTGAACCGGTCCTTTCCGTCGCTCCCGGTCAACGACGAGAGGATCTGCGGGCATACGCTATCCGCAATGCTACGGGACCTAGGCCAGGAGCATGTGCCCTCGTTCGTCGCCAGGTTCGTTTCCGAGACACGAGGCAAGCTTGCCACGATGCGCTCGATCCGCGACCACGACACGATGCAAGCTGAAGCGCACACGCTCAAAGGTACATCACGCTCCTTCGGAGCATTTCAGGTCTCGTTACAAGCCAGCCAGCTTGAACAAGCAAGCCGTACCGGAGCGCCGTGGACGACGATCAACGCTCTCCTCGATGCAGCTGAACAGTCGCTCACAGATGCTGAGGCGGCTTACGCTAACTACCAGCTTCTTTGAATGTAAGCGGGGCGTGATTGCACCCGATCAGGCGTTGATGGCGGCCTTCCAATTCCAGGGGAGCTGATCGGCGGGGCGTGCGGCGGGGTAGCCGTTCACCATGCGCTCCAGGACGTTGCGCAGGTATACGAAATGCCCTTAGGAGAGCAAGCCTGCCCCCTGTGACTTTGCCTCTTCAACCATGGCCTGGGCTTCCTTCCAGCCTTGCCAGAGTGCCTCGTATTGGATTCCGGCGAGCTGGCGGTGCACAGGATCGTCTGTTTTCGCGATCACCGGCCAAGGCTCCATGTTCCGCTTCCACTTAGCGCCGAACTGGAAGAAGCCAAATCCGTAGCGCCTGAATCGCCGGCGGAAATCCTCCTCGTCTTCGCGAAACCGGTGCCGCACCAACAGATCAGCCGCGTATCCGATCAGGCCGTGAGGGCGGAGACGTAGGCCGAGATCGAGGTCCTCGCAAGCCGCCCTCCGGAAGCGCTCATCGAACCCACCAACGGCTTCAAATGCTGCGCGATTAATGACAACGGACGCGGTCACAAAGCCATCCAGTTGCCCGTCTGGCTGAGCGGGTGGGCTCAGAGTCGATTGGGCGGTGTAGTAGGAGGCGAACAGCCCAGTCGGATCCGAAGCGATCGGGCCGGTCCACGCCACCACCGGGCAGATATGGCCATGGTCCGTAAGGGCCTCCAGATAATCCGTATCCGGCCGCACACCAGCATCGAGGAACCAGAGCCATTGCGTAGACGCCAATTGGGCTCCACGGTTACGTGCTGCGGCTGGTCCACGGTTTACAGCCTGAACGCACGCTTCAACCACCAGACCGCCCTCGCACGCTTTGCGGACTTCAGCACTCGTGGCCGCCCCTGCGTCGCGCGACCCATCATCGACGACGATCACCCTGGCCGGACGCACACCAGCATGGAGTTCATTCAACGCATATAGCGTCTCGCTCAAACCGTCCGGATCGTCCTTCACGGGAATGATGACGGTGATCTCGAGGGCGGAGTACAGATGCTGCTCAATCGAATAGCTGGGAGGCAATGTCAGTGGAAGCTGCCAACGTGGGGCTTCCGCAGGCAATTTATAGTCCATTTCCTGAACGATCCGCCTATGGTTATATAGCGCCGGCTACCAGTCTTCGGTCTACACAGCTGATGTTCCGGCCAGCACGGACGCTATGACATGACCGACAGTTCTTTTATCTACTGGCTTAGTTATGAATCCGTTAAACCCCGAGCTCTTGCATAACTCAGCCGCGTCGTCGTGAGCGTTCGCTGTAACTGCAATGATTGGGATTCGCCCTCGTTCGTCTTGCCGTGCACGTATGGCTCGCGCGGCAGTAATACCGTCCATGATAGGCATCTGGACGTCCATCAACACCACATCAAAGGATCGCTTCTCTAGCGCCGTAACTGCTTCAGCACCATTCCCGACGACAGTTACTTCGTGCCCTTCCTTGCGAAGATAGAATGAAATAATGTCGGCTATCAAACCATTGTCTTCCGCGACCATGATAGACAAATTTGCCGACACTCGATCCGAAGCAGTCCCGCCAGTCCCTTGCCCCGCCGCCTCCGCAAGCGCCGCAGCCAAAGCAGACCGCCGTATAGGCTTCAGGAGAACAGTGCCGGTTTCGCCGATCAAACCATGGCTCCTGGCGGAAACCACGCGGACCAGCGGCCAGTCGGGCGGTATGCTGCTTTCGATCTGGGCCGCGGCAGGGTGGTCCATATCTAGAACGACCACTGCCCGGTTCGGGTTATCGTCCGTAGCGATTTGTTCGTTCGCGTTGAACACTTCGCAGCCAATCATGCGCAGTTTGTTCAAAACCGCGTTATGTTCTTCTGACGAACGCATGAAAGACAGAATTGGAGGAAGTCCGTTGAGACGTGCGATCGTCTCCTGTTTGTCTGTTGCACACATCGGCAAGGAGAGGCTGAATGTTGCCCCACTGCCGGCAGCGCTTTTGACAGTGACCTTCCCTCCCATCTGGTCCGCCAGTCCATGGCAGATTGCGAGCCCGAGACCGGTCCCACCAAACCGTCTTGACGCGCCGGCATCAAGTTGACTAAAGGGCTTGAATAGGCGGGGAATATCCTCGTCGCGGATCCCTGGGCCCGTGTCCTCTACGGAGACCCGCAGGTCCCTCCCACCACCGCTGCTCTCAGATGCCGAAACCGATACCTTTACGCCGCCGGCCTGGGTAAACTTCACCGCGTTGTTGACGAGATTGACGACGATCTGCCGAATACGGCCCGGATCGCCCAGTAGTTCTCGAGGCACGTCAGGCTCGACGAATGACTCAAGCCACAGTCCCTTTTCTGCAGCCGGCAGCGCGTGCAACTCAAGGGCCCCGTCAACCAGTTCCTCGATGTCATAAGCCTCGTGGACGAGTTGAACCGTTGCTCCCTCAATTCGCGAGAATTCGAGAACGTCGCTGACCACGGTGAGAAGTGCTGTCGCGGAGCTTTTGACCGCCAAGGCCCACCGGCGCTGCTCAGGGCCCGTTGAATTCCGGTGAAGCAGGTCGGCCATGCCGATTATGCCGCTCATTGGCGTCCGGATCTCATGGCTCATGGCACCGAGAAAGGCGGATTTTGCCTTACCGGCCGCCACGGCCTGATTTCGAGCGTCTTCGAGCTCAGCGACAAGAGCTGTCTTCTCATCAGCAAGCGTCTCTGCTGCCCGACGAGCTCTTTCCTCGCGTTTGATCTGGACGTAGAGCGATGTAACCAATCCGAAGGCAGTAATTGCCAATGCAGCAATCGCCCAATTTACGTGAGTCAGCTTCTCAACGAGCAGACTCCTCGCCTCTGCCTTTGACGCGCTAGCAGTTCCATGGATTTCTGCTACGAGCGGCTTGAGTGTGTTCTCAGCCTCTTGAATCATTGACGACAGCGCTGCTCGCCGTTCGCTGCCGGATGGCGCCTCGAGCAATGGCTCCCAGCTTAACACCATTTGCTCAAGTAAATTGATCCGCTTGGTCAGAGAGGGGTTTCGCTCCAAAATGAACCAATGGTCGTTCTTGAGAACGCTGAAGCGGCTAAGCAAAATATCGTACCGGACCTCAATGTCTTTTATGTTCTCAGCTCTTCGCTCAAAGTCCCGGGCCAAAGCGGAGAAGCGGTAGAACTCCACCTCAAACTGGTGCAGAGACCATTGAGAAGATTCGATCCTCTGGTTTGTCTGCGCATCCAGTTCCTTCGATATCTGGACGTCTAAGTAGGACCACAGGAGCACCATAAGCGTACCGGTCGCAGCGAGTGCCTGGAAGGCAATCCTGTTCGTGGATCGGCGTGGCTTGCAAGGCAGCTTGATAGCGTTCAACAATGTCCATGGCCGCAACATGAAAATCTTCACTCAACCTGTATGGATTTCACCTGCCATGCGCAGCGAGAAAAGAACAGCTCGCTATTCAGCGACTTATCATCGTCGAATGGGTAGATGATGAAGATCGGCCCCTTATCACGGATTGACATCGGCTTCCCGTCACGCCGCGTCGCGAGAATTGGATCATATTTAACGTCTTCAATAGGTATAGTCGTAACGTAGTCGTTCAGTGCGGTCACACGTAGCGTCCGGCCACTGGCGCCGATCTGTCGTAGGAAAGTTGACAGCTTGACACCTGAGAACTCGACTGGGTCTTGGTTCCAGGGCGTCCGGGTAGTCAGGGTTGCCAACCCCATAGCCTCGAACTCCTCCCTACTATAGCTGCGCTCCTGACCGCCGGCGGTAGAGCCGCTAACGACTAGGATCGGTGCGCCGGCATCCTGTGATGAGCTCTCAGCTGCTTGAGCTGGGGCACTGAGTCGTTCACTGTCGAAAGCAACAACAGCGCACCCCACCGATAGAAATACAAAGAAAGAGCGGTACACAGTCCTGATCATGATACCCCTTATCCCCTAGTTTGCTAACGACGTCGAAACTGCGTCTGCTGCGTTTTACCTAACGGCTGCGGCGATGATCTCCAAGCGGCTTTTCGCTCCCCTCTTCTTTAGTATCGCACTTACATGCTCTTTAACCGTTACTTCCTTAACTCCGAGCCGCTCAGCGATCGCTTTATTGCTAAGGCCCTGCACCATCAAGGAAAGCACCTCGCTCTCGCGGGCACTAAGGCTTGCGCCCTTCTGGCCACCTCTCTGAGGGCCTCGCTCACCACGGCTATCGGCGTTGCTGCTAATTCTTTGGATGGCAGGGCGAGGGGAAAACGTCATTCCAGAGACAAGTAGCTGCATAGCCGCCACGAGCGAGTTTCGAGCCAGAGACTTCGGAATATAACCAGCAGCGCCTCTTGATAGTGCCTCCTGAACGATATCTTCGTCCTCCTCGGCAGAGATGATCGCAACTGGTGTATCTGGCCTCATCTCTTTTATCCGGTCGATGCAAGAAAACCGGTCCTGTCCACCTGGGGCCATACCCGGCATGTTCAAATCCAATAAAATAAGATCGAACGCCTTGTCCCGATCGACTTCCTTGAAAGCATCGTCGAGAGTCGCCACTCCCACTACTTCACTTCCGGGAATTTCCTCATTGAGCAAGCGGGCCATAGACTCGTACAAAAACCAATGATCGTCGGCCAGTAGTATTCTCATTATTTAGTCCACCTATGGATATGCGAATACCCCCCAAAACTGGGGGCACTATATACAGGCTCCCCGTTTGGTACAACGCCCTACTCCTTCCGGTGGGGTAGGGATCTCTCCGGACGACTGGTCGCGTTCCGCGCTTCCCATGGGAGCCGCATTCCCCTGTTACAGAAATTACATCGAGGGTTAGCACACCCCGTCGTTTTTTTGCTTCTTTGTCAATGGCTTAGGCGCGATCTTCACCAACTGTGACAAAGTTGAGCATTTTTCTGTTGCCGCTTCGGCTGCCTCGCAGGTAGGGTCGCCCTACCCCTTCTTTGGTAGGGGGCTCCCCATATGGTTGGGTTGGTACGGACGCGCTCCGCCAGCCTTCCCGAGCAACTTATCCGGTACACCACAGGAGCGTCTCTGAATGTCGGCCGCCTCACTGCAACGACCTGCCGCTGCGCCCTTGGATACGGATCTGGCTGCCCGCATGATTCTGCGGTGGTTTCCCTTGCCGATCATTCGGCTGCACACCGGCCTTTCCGATGAGGCTATCCGAGAACTTTATCGTCAGCATCACGATGTGCCGCCACCGGCGTCGGCGCTCCCCGATGTCGCCGATCTCTTAGGGACAACAGCCACAGCACGTCAGGCTTCTAACTTCCTGAGCCATTACGTCCGTTTGACGCAAAGCACCGCCTACCGCCGTGTCGACGTGAATGCGCTCATCGTTTCTCATGATTTGCACCTCGCATCACGAGACCCGCATACCACTGAGCCGACTACCATCGCTGCAGCTTGGGTCCTTGCTCGGGAGCTGCGCTCCCGGGCCATTTCGTTCGTGTCTTGCGAGTGTGGGCGCGACCACGTGGTCCACAAAGAAGTGGCAGCGGCATCGTCGTGTCCTCACTGTGGTGCATCCCTGGCAAAAGGCCGCTCCTCCGTACATGACCATACCTGGCGGGATAACACCGCCGTGGATAGGGCCGTCCGCGTCAGCTAGTGTGCGCCGTCGACCGGCGCTACTACGTTCCAAGAAGGATGGCGGCAGGCTGCTATGAAGACGAATACGAGCGCCGTTGTATTTGCCCTCGACGGGCGGCGGATCACCGTCGAGCTTGAAGAAGAGTTCTGGGAGGCGCTACGGGATGTCGCGGCCCGGCAGAACACTGACCTGGCCACCCTTGTCGAGCAGCTCAACCGCCGCCGTGGGGCTGACAGCCTGACTACGGCGCTGCGCATGTTCGCAATCGCCTATTACCGGTCAGCTGTCGAAGCGCAAGAAGCCGGAGCGATTCTTCTCCGCGCGAACTGAACCCCTGCCCGAGGTCCGGACGCCCATCGCTTTGCTTGCGATCCAAAGCGATGGATGAGGTTGGGGCCGCTCCGGTGACGTCGCTCATGCTAAAGGGCACCTGCTGTCGCTGGGCAGAGTGATCCAAGTGCTTGGCGCAAGCCTCTGCCGCATGCTGCCGCGCGCGGATAAGTACACCCGCGCGATCCCCAGTCCGTACGCATCCGGTGAGTGCCGCGGTCAGGCAGCTTTCGTCTGCTCGCGGATTGCTTTCCAGTTCCAGGGCAGTAGTTCATGCAGGCGGGTTTGGGGGATGTCGTTGATGCGGGCCAGTACGTCGGCGAGCC
The DNA here is from genome assembly GCF_003116065.1 of Azospirillum sp. TSO5. NCBI lineage: Bacteria > Pseudomonadati > Pseudomonadota > Alphaproteobacteria > Rhodospirillales > Azospirillaceae > Azospirillum > Azospirillum sp. TSO5. Next base: position 20,777 of record NZ_LGQY01000076.1, read on the forward strand.
ACGCCTGGGGATCGACGTCGTTGAGCTTCGCCGTGATGATCAGGCCGTACATGATCGCCGCTCGCTGCCCGCCGCGATCGGAGCCGCAGAACAGCCACGCTTTCCTCCCGAGGGCGATCCCGCGCAGGCCGCGTTCGGCGGCGTTGTTCGTGAGACACAGCCGGCCATCGCCGAGGAAGCGGGTGAAGCCGTCCCAGCGTGTCAGCATGTAGTCCATCGCCTTGGCCACGGGGGCATGGCGGGAGAGCCGGGCGCGCTCCGTCCGCATCCAAGCTTCCAGCGCGGCTACCAGGGCGACGCCACGCTCCTGGCGTGCCGCCAGCCGCTCGGCCGTCGGCTTGCCGTTCAGGGCGCGCTCGAGTTCGAAGATTGCGTCGATGCGCCTTACGGCCTCCAGCGCCAGTGGTGAGATCGGCGGAGCATCCTTGCCGCGCTTGGTGTTCGCGGCGATGTCGGCCAACTTGAAGAAGCCGCGCCGTGCATGCGCCCAACATAGCGCGGCATGGATCGGCCCCGGCTGGCGGTCGGGTTCGTACAGCCGGTTGTAGCCGGCGAACGCATCGGCTTGCAGCCAGCCGGAGAAGCCGGCCAGATGCCGTTCGGGGTGTTCGCCCCTGCGGTCGCGCGAATAGTGGAACAGCGCCGCCGGTGGGGCTTGGCCGGCGAACGGCCGGTCGTCGCGCACATACACCCACAGCCGCCCGGTGTCGGTCTTGCCCTTGGCCAACACGGGCACCGGCGTGTCATCGCTATGCAGCCGCCCGGCCGCCATCACATGCGCCGCGATCAGGTCGTGCAGCGGCTTCAGCACCGCCGCGGCGGTGCCCACCTGGTCGGCCAGGGTGGACAGGCTGAGCGGCACGCCCTCCCGCGCGAAGCGCTCGGCCTGCCGGTTCAGCGGCTGATGCTGGCCGAACTTCTCGAACAGAAGGGTCGCCAGCAGGTTGGGACCGGCCCAGCCCCGCGGAGTGGCATGGAACGGCGCCGGCGGCTGGCTGATCGTCTCGCAGGCCCGGCAGGAGAACCGCTCGCGCACCGTCTGGATCACTTTCCATTGGCGCGGGATCACCTCCAGCGTCTCGGTGATCGTCTCGCCCAGCTTGCACAGCTTGTCCGAGCCGCAGCACGGGCAGCTCGCCGGGGCCGGCACAACGACGCGCTCGCGCGGCAGGTGGTCGGGAAAGGGCTGGCGCGAGGGCCGCTTGCGGGTGAAGGCCGCCACCGCGGTGGTCTTGGCCGCGGCCTGCTCGGCCGCCAACTCGTCCTCGCTGGCCGTCGCTTCCAGCTCTTCGAGCTGGAACTCCAGCTGGTCCAGCAGGCGCGCCTTGCGCTCGGAGCGCGTGCCGTAGAGCTCGCGCCGGAGCTTCTCGATTTCCAGCTTCAGGCTGGCGATCAGCGCCTCGGTGTTCGAAGCCATCGCCCTGGCCCGCGCCGCTTCGGCTTCCGCGGCGTCCGCCCGCGCTTCGGCCTGCGCCAAGGCGGCGCGCAGGCTGGCGATGTCGTCGGTCAAGGCGGCAGGGGGCGAAGCGGCGGTCATGGCGCCAGTTTACCCGGGATCGCACCGTCGAGCCGCCGCAATCCCCCCTGAACCGGCCCGTCGATTCACCGTGTCGCAGTCACCCTGCGGCCTCGGGCCGCCAGGTCTTCTGCGGGTTGCGCCAGTCGATGCCTTCGAGCAGATAGCCCATCTGCCCAACCGAGATCGACACTGCGCCGTCCGCCGGCGTGGGCCAGATGAACCGGCCCCGCTCCAGCCTCTTCATGAACAGGCAACTGCCCTGGCCGTCATACCAGATGATCTTCACCAGATCGCCGCGGCGCCCGCGGAAGATGAAGAGATGGCCGCTGTGCGGGTCTTGGGCGAAGCGTTCCTGGACCAGCAACGCCAAGCTCGCCCAGCCCTTGCGCATGTCGGTGTGCCCGGTGGCCAGCCATACCCGCACGCCACTCGGCATCGGGATCATGCCAGGGCACCGACGACGGCCGCCGCCAGAGCCGGATCGACCGGTCCTTCCAGACGCAGGCGTGCCCCGCTGGGCAGGATGACCTCGAGGACTGCCGGGCTTATCGCAGGCCTTGCCGGTGGCGGCAACGCTCCAGGGGGCTCTCCGACCAGCGGTTCGGTTACGGTCGGCTCCGGCGTGATGGTCACTGCGACGAAGCTGGACGGTTCGGCCACGGCGGTCCCGCTCGCCTTCATCAGCCCTCGCCAGCGGTACAGCAGACTTTCGTGCACGCCCAGCCGGCGGGCCGCTTCCGTCACCACCACGCCGGGGCGGAATGCCTCCTCGACCATTCGGACCTTCTCCGCCAGCGTGTAATTTCGCCGCCGCTCCGTCCCCGTCAGAACCTCGACCCGCTGATAAGCCATGACGTTTGCAACTCGTTTGCGTCCGCGCGATGACGCGCTACGCAAAACTCAGACGTCGGACCCTATTTTGCCAAGGCGGCACTCACCGGAGGCGTACCCCAGTCCGCCGGATCGCGCTTCAGGTCACAATGGTGCACTGCGAGGCATTCACGCCCCGCAGCCTGCCAGCAGCCTTCATGGAGCGTAACTGCCCATTTCGCGGGGGCCACTATACGCCGCTGCCCAGCTACAAGCGTCCATCCCCGACGCCAGAACATGGCGGTATGCCTGAAAGGCTTCGAAAAGCGCCGTCTTTCTCCGGCGCGGCGACCAAACCCCGCTGCTAGGATGCTGCGCCAGAACTGGAGGACGCAAGATGATCGCGTGGGTGCTACGGAATAAGGGTACACTGGTCGCGGCTCTGGTAGTTATCTACCATCCAATTAGTGCAATCTATTACCATATGAACCGTGAGAGATATCATGAATTTCTAAAGGCTAATGCTAGCGAATTCGCCTTTCTTGCCGATTACATCGACACACCTCTGTTCCGGTCTCTTGAAGTGGCAATCATGTGGTCTCCTACCGTAATTATCGCTTATGTGACCCTGGTCATGGGCACCTATTGGTACTTTCGCGAGCGCAACTCGGCTGGTGAGTAAGGCTGCATGCAGACCATCTCCGATCACGATTTCCGCCCGCCCCGCCTGACAATCCAATATGCCTTGACGGCCCTGCACCTGTGGTTCACCGACCGAATTAGCCTCGCCACCCTCCTCCTTGCTCTTCGCCATCACCCGGCCGCTGTCGCCGGCAAGGGCGGCAGTCACATCATCGATCAGCAGGCAGCCGGAGCTTACTTCGGCTCCGAACCGGCCCGGAGCAGCGAGTAACTGCCATGAAAAGCCGCCTTCGCAAGGTCCTTTGCATCACCGGTGCCGTTATCCTCGCGGTGCCTGTAGCAGTGGCCGGAGTGGGCGTTGCCACCTTCACTGCCCTCCCCTTGATTGCCTCCGCGCTGCCGCTGGAGTTGTCCCGCATAATGCTGACGGACGGCACACGCCAGGTTGAGATGCAGGGCATGATCCACATCGCTTCGCCGGAGTTCTACCGCGACGTAGCCGATCTAGTCGCTCGCCGCCGGGGCGAAGGTTGGCTCGTTTTCTACGAAGGCGTCCGCGACGACGTCGGCCGCGGCAACGGTGCTTTCTCCGATGTCCTAAACAGTTTGGGAGGTGCGCCAAACCTCCTAGAGGATACTGAGGCACATCCGTACGAAACGCTCGCGCCGGCACTCGGCGAAGGACTGGTTCTCCAAGACAACGATGCCATTGTTGGCCGGCCTGGGCCGGGTGTGCGCAACGTGGATGTGACGCTATCTGAGCTGCTCGCGGAACTCCCCCCTACCCCACCGTCCGCCCACGACCGCCAACCTGACGCGCCATTCACCTTGGCAGAAGCGCGGGAAGTATTCGACACCCTCCCCGGCTGGGTTCAGAACCGCGTGCGCGCCGCCTTCCAGATCCTGCTCTCCACCACGACATCAGGTCGATACGCACACGCGGTGCTCCCGCCGGCGATCACGACGTTGCGTGAACAGCGCGTCGCTCGCGAGATTGAGGACGCGCGCGACCGCAGTATCCTGGTGCTCTATGGTCAGCTCCACATCAATGCGATCTCATCTCACCTGATAGCCGCTGATCCGGCATGGCGGATCGTATCGACTGCTACAGTAAAGCCGTTCTGATCGTCTTGCCTCATGGAGTGAGGTTGAAGCGGACAACTGACTCATTCGCCGCGGACGCGCGCAAGAGCAGCTGCGCCGTGGGCTCTCTCCTGGCCTTCAAAACCGGCTCCGCGCGAGGTCGTAGCGGCGCAGCTTAGCAAATGTGTGGCCGGGGTCGATAAACGTCGTAATTTCTACCTGACGGTGGATGCGCAGCCGGGCAATCTGCACGGCTTTGTCCTTTAGGCCAGATTGAGCGCGCCGCGCCGGGCGGGAGGTTACGCCGGCTTCTTCGCGAGGACCTTAATCGCCCCACTGGCGCCGTGCGCTGACCGGGTCACGCCCTTCCCTTCCCCTTCTTCCTTGGCCCCTACGGCAGGGTCCGGTTTCGCGCTGTACCTCCCGTGCCCGCACTGAACTGCATTCCTGTGAACCGCCAGAGCACTTTTCAAGAATACAAACGCGCAGCGCAAACCTACTAACGCGTTATGTGACCCGCCAGAGCACCTGTAGTGGCATCGCTCATTGCTCGATGCCTGTTTGAGCTTCCACGGATGCGGCTGGACGCCAATGTCCGCTGCCCTTGGTGTTTACCCGACGTCGGGTAAAACGAATCCCGCAGGGTAAACGTGATCGTGACCGTTTTGCCGCACTTCGCTTGTACGCGTGACGCATAAGCGGCACGCTGTTGACGCACATCCCGCCACCTGCGATGCTCCGACCAGACCACCACCCTATGAGAAGAATGAGGCCGCGTGATGGAAGGATTGACGCTGAAGGCGGTGCGTGAGCAACGCGGCGCATCTCAGGCCGAATTTGCGGACTGGCTGAACGACGGCATCGGCCGAAGCTATGACCGGGCCCGCATCAGTCGTTGGGAGTCGGGGGGCGAGAAGATCCCAGCGGCCGTCGCCAACTTCGTTCGAGCCAACTCGAATGCAGCTGAGGGAAAGCTCGTGCCCGGTTTGCGCGAAGCCCTCCTGGCCAGCAGCGACAAGCTATTTGGTGTCACGTCCAATCCGCCGGCTCACCAGACTGCATGCGTGGTTCTTGCGCTTGCCAACCAAAAGGGCGGCGTAACCAAATCTACCAGCTCCTGCAACCTCGCCTTCCTTTTGGCCGAAATGGGGAAGCGCGTTCTGCTGATTGACGCCGACCCGCAAGCGAGCTCGACCCAGAGCCTCGCGGTTAACCCGATGCAGTTGGAGGCCGAACAGCGCTCCCTCACCCACTTCTTGCTCAACGAAGGCGCTGATCCAGTGCACTTCCCGGTGAAGGTTTGCGATGGCGCCTTCGACCTTATCGGCTGCTCGATCACCTTGGCGCAGGCCGAGGGCCAGCTGAAATTCGGCCAGACGCAAGGCGATAAGGTTCTCGGCGAACGCCTTGCCCCTTTGAAGCCGTCGTATGACGTTATCATCATCGACTGCCCACCGCATCTGGGGGGGCTCACGGAGAGCGCGCTTATTTCCGCCGATCAGGTCCTGATCCCGACGATCTGCGAACCGATGGCAGTGCTCGGTGTCCCTCACCTCATCAAGACCATCCAAGACGTGAAACGGCGCGGCAACCCGAAGATAGAGATCCTAGGGATCCTGCCAGCCATTTTCGAGCGCCGCTCAACTATCGACGTGCAAACCCTGGGCGATCTGCAGGCTGCGTTCGGCGCGCACATCAAGGTGTGGGACCCGATCCCGAAGCGCAAAGACTTCGCCAAGGCGGTTCAGACCGGCAAGCCCTTGTTTGCCATCGTGCCGAAAGCCGACGGTATCGAGACTTACCGCTCCATCGCACACGCCCTGCTCGCTAAGGCCCCTGCCCTGGAGACGACGAATGGCTAAGAAGTTCGCTAACACCAACCCGGCATTCGGTCTCGCAGCGGCATCGATCGACCTTGACCGGGTTACAAATCCCGATTTTCCGGAGATCAACAAGGTCCCGCTCGCGGACATACACCCAAATCCGAACCAGCCGCGGAAGACCTTCGATGAAGCCGAGCTCGCTGGCCTAGCAGCCAGCATCGACGGGCATGGTCTGAAGCAGCCAGTTTTGATCCGCCGGCGTGCTGAAGGTGGCTACATGCTGGTGGCCGGCGAACGCCGGTTCCGAGCCCACCAACTGCTCGGGCGAGATAACATCCTCGCGATCATCGTGTCGGACCGGGAGGATGTGGAGGTTACCGCTCTTGTCGAGAACCTTCAACGTGTCGACCTCACGCCCGTCGAGAGCGGTCGCGGTCTCGTGCGACTGCAAGAGCGCGCATTGGCTAAGGGAGAGAAGCTAACCCAAGAGGACCTCGCGCGCTTTATAGGTAAAAGCCAGTCTGAGGTCACCCGCCTGCTGAACATCGTCAAGCTCCCCGCGGCCGTCCTGGTCGAGTACGAGGCCATTCAAAAGGAGGTTTCGAAGTCGGCGTTGTCGGAGCTTCTTGGTATCGACGACGAGGCCGTGACGATGCGCCTTTGGGACATGGTCAAGAACGGCGCGAGCGTTGCAGAGCTTCGCAAAGCAAAGGCCGCTTCCCGGGGCGACGACAACCCTGCTCCCGAAGCCGCGACGGCGCCTAGGGCTGCGCCCATTGAGAGAGCCCGAAAGCAGTGGCGCACCATGGCGACCAGCTTGTCCAAGCAGGAAATTCGATCCGAGGACCTGTCCACTGATGATGTGGACGATCTTCGGCGGTTGCGAGATGTGATCACCGGAATCATCGGGGAGTGACTGCGCTCGTTGGGCGCGCGGGATCTGTCCATAGCTCGTAGAGGCGACCATTTACCCGACGTCGGGTAAAAACGGGTGGACAAGGGCGGTGCGCCCGCTCCTCTCCTTTTACCCGACGTCGGGTAAAGTCTGAGCTACAGGGTGCACGGCTCACAGCTGGGCACGCTCCCCCTGCCCCAACCCACGCACCGTCGTATGCGAACAGTTGACGCCGGCTGGTCCGTAGAAAGACGCCGGATTTCAGCGTCTTTCGGAGCCGCGCGACCCAACGCGAAATCTCTATTATCCGCCCCGTACAGCGAACGGACGTAGCGGGAGTGGGCGTAGTGCGGATCAAATTCGGCACCTATAAGCCGGCTGAAGGCCCGGAAGAGATTCCAGTGTTCTGGGACTCCGAAAAGGTCATGAACTCCCACTTCACGGTGATCGGCCCATCAGGGTCGGGAAAGACCACCCGCCTGCGCCGGCTTATGGCCGGCATGTCTTTAGTCAACTCGCGGATCAGGTTCGTGGTCCTCGATCCCCACGGTGACATGGGCGTTTCGGGCGAGGATTCATTCCGGTTCAGCGCCACGTCCGACCTAGGACTGAACCCTCTCACCGTCCGCGAGGACCCGGACTACGGTGGCGTCACTCGGGCCATCGAAACCTTCCTAAAGACAATCAGCCGGACCAGCCGGCCGCTCGGCTCGAAGCAGGAGCACACCCTCCACAACATCCTACTCGACCTCTACGCCTACCTCGGCTTCCACGCTGACCGGCCTGAAACGTGGAACCTGCGCTATGATGACCGGCGTAATCCTGAGATGCCCAAGCGACACCCCACCGTGAAGACGCTCAAGTGGTTCATGGAGCGCAAGATGACCCAGGTGTTTCTGGGCACCAGTTCAGAAACCGTTGCCGCGCTCGACGATCTCAGCCGCAAGCTGCGCTCGATGGATCGCGCAATCAAGAAGGAGATCCGTGGCGAGGAGACCAGCGTGGACATCGACAAGCTCAAGGACAGATGCCGTGAGCTGTTCGAGCGGTTCCTTGAAGGTATGTCCGATGGCCAGGAGGTCAGCGCACTGTTCCGCTACGGGAACAAGGAGGTCCTCCAAAGCTGTTACGAGCGGATCTGCAATCTGGAGCGCTCCGGACTGTTTCGAGCCGATACATACGAGTTCGATCCAGCAGCAGCGATCTGGCGCTACGATCTGTCAGCGCTTTCGTCCGACGGCCAGAGGATGGCGGTCGATTTCATTCTGGATGACATCTTTGCAGCGGCCCGAGGAGAGGGTCAGAAACCAGAGACCGTCATGTTCGTTCTTCTCGACGAAAGCCACAAATTTGTGTCGCCTGAGGCTGATCATATCATCAGCGTATGGGCTCGAGAGGCACGTAAGTTCGGGCTCGGCCTGATCCTCTCATCACAGAACCTGACGGACTTTCCCGACGAGATCCTCGCACAGATGGGAACAAAGTTCGTCCTCGGCGTCGACCCGATCTTTCTGGATCGCGCCGCCAAAAAGCTGAAAGTCGAACCCCGACGCTTAGAGCCTGACCCGAAAAGAATTGAGTGATTTCAGTCCCTTGTGATTCGATCGATGTTGCGAAGCATGACGAATGACAAGA